>PUOI01000091.1 GCA_003552765.1 Candidatus Hydrogenedentota bacterium
CAGCCGCAAGAGACCGAATCGGGCCGGCGCATGACGCGCCATAGACGGCGCGCAAGCCATGCGGCGCTCAGCAGCACCACGCCCCCCGCCAAAGCTCCATCGAGTATGCCCATTCGTCTTGTATCCTTGCGGTTATAGCAGCCACATGCCCAGTTGATAGGTAAGGAACGCGCCCCCATAGGCCAGTAGCGTCATGGCGGCGAACGCGGATAGTGGCCAGCGCCACGAGCCGGTCGTCCGGCGCATGATGGCTAGGGTCGGGCCGCATTGCAGGCACAATGCCGTAAACACCAGAAGCCCGGCGACCATGGGCAAGGTGAATAAGGGTTCACCGTCGGGCCAGGTGGCTTCCTGCAGGCGTGCGCGCAGGCCTTCCTGGTCGTGGTGGTGGTGATGGTCGTCGTCATGACCGTGGCCGTGGTCATGGCCATGGCTGTGCGCATGGGTATGACCGCCCGCCTCGGCTTCTCCTTCGAGATAGAAAATTGCGCCCATCGCAGCCACGACGATTTCCCGGGCGGGAAATGCCGCGATGACGGCGGTCCCCACGCGCCAGTCCCATCCCACGGGCTTGAACACAGGCTCCAGGGAACGGCCCATCCGGCCGAGGTAGCTGTTATCGAGTTGGCCGGGCCTGCCCAGCATCTCCTCGGCGGGAGAATGGGCGGGAACTACTTCGGGCATATCGCCGTGACTTTGCCAGTCATACGCATAACCCACCGTGGGCTGCTGATGTTGAGCGGCGGCGAAAACGGCGGGTGTTCCAGTGTCGGGTTCGGGTTCCTCCCTCGGGAAGAAGGCGAGCGCCCACACCACCACGGTCATGGCGAGAATGATGCTGCCCGCGTTCACCACGAAGTCCTTGCCTTGCAAGAACACCTTGTGTCCGATGGTGCGCAGGCGCGGGGCCTTGTACGTGGGCAACTCAAGCAGGAAAGGCGTGGCCTCGCTCTTCAACACGGTCCGGTTTAGCAGCCAAGCGGCGGGCAACGCGATGACGAGGCCAAGTATATACACCCCAAACAGGACCAAGCCTTGAAGACCAAGGATGCCGCCAAGGAAGGGGCGCGCTGGGATGAACGCGCCGATGAGCAGGGCATAGACGGGAAGCCGGGCCGCGCAACTCATCAGGGGTACGATGAGAGTGGTGGCGATGCGTTCGCGCGAGCTTTCGATGGTGCGCGTGGCCATAATGGCGGGAATGGCGCAGCCGAACCCCGTCAGCAGGGGGATGAAGCTTTTACCCGAAAGCCCGCACCACTTAAAGACCCGGTCCATAATAAAGGCCGCGCGGGCCATGTAGCCGCAATCCTCCAGCAACGCGATGAACAAGGCCAACATTAGAATGGGAGGAAGGAATATCAGGACGCTGCCCACGCCCCCCATGATCCCGTGGGCGATGAGGCTGGACATGATCTCGCCGGGTATGGCTGCGTCGACGGCGGCGGAGGCATCGGCAAAGGCGTGCTCGATCTCGTGCATTACCGGGTCGGAACCCGCAAAAATGGCCTGGAAGACGAGCAGCATGATCCCGGCGAAGAGGATGGGCCCCGCCACGCGATGAACCAGAACGGCGTCCGCCCACGCGGTCCAGCCGCGGTCGGTCAGCTTCCCTTTCTGGACCGCCCCTTCCAATATCTTGCGGATCCAAGCGTAGCGGCTTTGCGCTTCCACCGACGCAATGGAATCCTGTAAGCCGGATTCCGTTTGCTCCCGCAGCGCCAGCACCTTGTCCCGGCCCGCCGATGTGAGAACGGGCAACAGGGTGTGCTCCAACTGCCCGCCGGCATCGGCGAGAAGGCGCAACGCCATGCCGAAACTGGCCGGTTCGCCCGAGGCCGTCAACTGCTGTTGCGCTTGCTGGACCGCATCCAGCAACTCATCGGGGTACTCTACCGCTGGTTGGGCCAGCCCTCCGTTTTCATTACTCAGCGCGGCAGCCAGCGCGCCACGCAGTGCGGCAATGCCTTGGCGTTTGCGCGCGCACACGGGAATCACGGTACAGCCCAACGCCTTGCCCAAGGCTTCGGTGTCGATATGCAGCCCGCGGCGCTCGGCGATGTCGATCATGTTGAGCGCCACCACCACGGGCTTGCCCAATTCGCGGAGCTGGGTGGCCAAGTACAGGTTGCGCTCCAGGTTGGAGGCGTCGGCAACGGCCAGCACGGCGTCCACGGACGGATCATCGGCGCGCCGCCCCGAAATGACATCCACGGTCACTTGCTCGCTGGGATCGCGCGCGGCCAAGCTGTAGGTCCCCGGCAAATCAATGAAGTGCACGGGCCGGCCATTCAATTGCCCCTTCCCCATGGAGCGTTCCACGGTGACGCCCGGGTAGTTGCCCGTGGCCTGCCGCAAGCCGGTCAGCGCGTTGAAGACCTCCGTTTTGCCGGTGTTGGGGTTGCCCGCGACCGCGACAACCGCGCCCCTCATGCAGGGCTCCGCAAGCTTATGCAGTGGGCGTCCCTCCGGCGAATCGCCAAGTGATACCCGGAGACGACGACCTCCATGGGATCGCCCAGCGGAGACAGACGCACCACTTTCACCGGGGCGCCCGGCACAAAACCCATTTCAAACAACCGTTGCCGCGCGGAGGCTTGGCCGGTAAGACCCTGCACCACCCCCTTTTCGCCCGGCCGTAACCCTGACAATACATAATCCGTTTGCGCTACCGTGCTCAACGTCAAGAACTCCATGTTGTGGGCGGGGCATTGCCGCCTGTCCGTTCTTCAATGCGCCTCAATACTCAACCCCAGGGTTTGGCATGCTAATCAAATGTATTCCCTATTATACTTTGAGCCTTGCCGCCTGTCAAACGCTAGAAACGCCCTCCCAATCGCCGGGTAAGCAGCTGCTCCAGGGAACAACATCCCCCGTGATCCCCCCTCGTAGCGCCGGCATTTTGCCGGCACATATGTCACCGCCTTCCGGACTAGCCTCTTGCCGGCGAGACGCCGGCGGTACGAACCCCTTGGAGGTGTGGATGGCCCGCTGGGCCGAGACTGTAAACGCTCGTACACCACTCTATCCGATCAGAAGGCTCGTCATGCGAATCCGTCCCCGGCTTTCTGTCATAATGGACGAGGGCTTACCCCGGTGAAGCGAGTTTACATGGGAGAAAGGATACGCTACGTATGACGCGGCTGAGCATAGTGGGGGCGTGCGTTCTATTTGCGGGGATGGCGGGCGCCATGGCCTCTCCGGACAACGGCGGCGGGCAAGAAGAAGGGGAACAGACGATGCGGGCGCCGGACTTCACCTTGGAAGATCAGCACCGGGACGAGCACGAGTACCATTTTCCCCGCGAACGGGTGACGGTGTTGCTCTTGGCGGACCGGGAAGGTTCGGACGGGCTTGAGGAATGGGTGCGGCCCTTGTACGAACGGTATGAATTAACCATCGACTTGCGGGGCATCGCCGAATTGTCCGAAGCTCCACGTATCTTTCGGGGGCTGATTCGCCTGGGCTTCCGCCAAGTCCTGGAGTATCCTGTCCTGATGGATTGGGAAGGGGAAGTCTGTGAGGCGCTCAACTACCCCGGCGAGATCCCCCGCGTTGTCGTGGCCGCGCCGGACGGCGAGATAGCGCTCAAGGTCGATGGCGAAGCCGAGCCAGAGCGTGTTGCGCGCGTCATGCGTTCCGTGGATGAGTTGCGGGAAACACAGCGGGAAAATGGCGCTCCCAGCGGAGCCGGGATCCGCCAGTCCGCCGTTACCCCCGAGGCCGGCCCAACCTAAGACGACACCACCGATCCCCGCCCATCGCGGCCTTAATCGCGGCGAGAGCGCCGCGGCCGCCCGTCCCCGTGCTTCAAAGGGCAACAGGGACTGTTCCAAAACTAAACGCCCGCGTGCCCTTTTTCTCCTCCCTTATCCCGTCATTCGCGCGTAACTCCGTGTGTGACAGTGATTTATGCGCCCGACTCTTCTTTTGGCATCCTCTTTGCTAAATTTCAAGTGAAAGGCAATGAAGGCAGCGGACTTCAGGAGAGTCCGATGAGCGATTCATGAAGACCTTGAACGCAGAAGACCAAACACGAGGAAAGAAAGGAGGTAGAAACCATGGCTCTTGTACGGTGGAAAGATCGCGGAGAACTTGCTCCCTGGAGCGCGTTGCAGGATTTGGAGTCGCAGATGCAGCGCTTGTTCGGCGAAGGAGCCGCTGATTTGAACTGGCCAGAAAGGACGTGGCTGCCCACGGCGGACTTGCGGGAAACCGATGACCATTACATCGTGGAGATGGACCTTCCGGGAATGCGGAAGGAGGATGTCGAACTCACCGCGATTGACAATGTGCTCACCATCAAGGGAGAGCGCAAGTACGAGCATAAGGACGAGAAGGAAGACGAGCGCGGGTATCGCCGGTTCGAGCGCCGCTACGGCCGGTTTGAGCGTTCGTTCGAGATTCCCGGCGGCTTTGACGCCGACAAAGTGGAGGCCCATTACGACAATGGCGTGCTTCGCGTGAACCTGCCCAAGCGCGAGGAGGCGAAGCCGAAACAGATCTCGGTGAACGTCAACTAACTCACGGCGTGCACACAGAAGCGGCCCGGGCAAGTCTTGAACGCCCGGGCCATCCAGACGAACAACATCCAAAAGGAGGGATTCAAGATGACAACCGCAGTGCAAGAACGGCAACAGCAGCAGACTTTCGTGGCCCCTCGCGTGAACATCATGGAGCATCCGGAGACGGTGACCTTGGAGGCGGAATTACCCGGTGTGCCCAAGGATCAGGTGGACGTTCAGGTCAAGGACAACGAACTCACGATCACGGGGCGCCGCGTACATACGGAGGAAGGCCAACTGCGGGCCGGTGAACGGACCCGCGCCGATTTCCGGCGGGTGTTCACATTGAGCCGCGCAATCGACCAAGAAAAGGTGGACGCGCACATGGAAAACGGGCTGCTTACCGTGACGCTGTATAAGAAGGAGAGCATGCGTCCCCGCAAGATTGAGATCAAGTAACGCCCTTGTTCGCAGCGAGGTCCCCCTCTCGCGAATCCCTTGCGTGGTTTCCTCAACCCCTGCCACGCAAGGGGTTCTTTTTTGTCTCGTCCCTACGCAGCCCGCCGCCCGGGAAGTCCATCAATCAACGCCGGGGGGCGGCGCTCTCGGCGGCCTTCAAGCTTTCGATGGCGTCGATGTAGGAATCGGCATTGTAGATGTAGGACCCCGCCACGAGTACATTCGCGCCCGCCTCGACCACCTCGCGGGCCGTCAGGTCATCGATGCCGCCATCCACTTCGAGGTCGCGATCGCCAATCATCGCCCGGATGCATTCAATCTTGCGCAACATCGCCGGGATGAAGCTTTGCCCGCCAAACCCGGGATTCACCGTCATGACCAGCACCATGTCCACATACTCGGCGAGGTATTCGAGTTCGTCATGCGACGTGCCTGGATTCAGCACCACCCCCGCCTTGCAACCCCGCTCCTTGATGCAATTAATGAGCCGGTGGGGATGTTTCGCCGCCTCGACATGAAAGGAAACCAAATCGGCGCCCGCTTCGCAAAAGGCTTCGGCGTAATAGCCGGGGTCGCTGATCATGAGATGAACATCAAGCGGAACGGAACACCGGGAGCGCAAAGCGGCGACCACCGGCGGACCGATGGTGATGTTAGGCGCGAAATGGCCGTCCATGACATCCACATGAATCCAGTCCGCGCCCGCGTTGACAACGGCCTCTATCTCTTCTCCCAACCGGCTGAAATCGGAGGCGAGGATGGATGGCGCAATCTTCAGGTCCGGCATTATCAACTTCCCCACAGTAGCGTGTCATGGTCGGTTATGACCGGTTCGCTGTCGCCTTGATAGTAGTACGAGCGCACCATCTCCCCATCCAGATACACTTCCACCGTCATCTCATCGTGAAAACTGATCGGCAAGCGCAGCCGGGTTCCCGGGTCATAGCTGGGCGGCTCGCCATCTTCCATGTCCTGTGGCCGCGGAAATGCGGTCCGGCGCGAGCCTCGCCGGTCAATTACCTCGACCCTCACCGCCCGGCGTCCGGCTTCCTGCGGAATGGTGTACGACAACTCCACGGAGTGACGCGGCCCCGCCAGCGCCACCGCCCCGGAATCCCGCACATCGTAGACGACGGTGTCATCCTCCCGAAGGGTGGTCCCCGGCGGCGGATATTGGTCCAGAACTTCGTCATACGGCGCATCCGAGCGTTCAACCCGGTTGGCCTGGGCTTCAATGCCCAGCCCCCTCAGCGTTTCCACTGCTTCCTCCACGGGTTTACCCACGATCTCGGGCATAAGGAAGCGTTCCCCTTCCATCCCCGCGCTCACCAGCACGTTGATGTTCTCCGTGTGCTCGGTGCGGCTTCCCGCGGCCGGTTCCTGGGCCAGTATCGTGTCGCGGGGCTGCTCCGAGGGCAGGCGCGACACCGTCCCGATGTCGAAGCGGCTTTGGTTGAACTCCTCCCGCACCTCGGAAAGCGACCTTCCCACTATCTCCGGCGCCGTCACATGCTCGGGACCGCTCACCGTGGGCGTAACGCTTCGCCCGGTTCGCACCACCTGGCCGGGCTGCGGGCGCTGAGAGATGACGTGGAATCTGGGGACTTCATCGCTCACCATCTCCCGTTGTTGTCCGATCTCGAGGTTATACTGAGCCAACACTTGGGACGCCTCGGTGATGGGCAACCCCTGGATGTCAGGGACTTCCACCATCTCGCCTCCGGCCATGGCCCTATCCAATATGTAGAGCGCGGTGAAAGCCATCACCGCTAGCAGGATGGCCGTCGCCACCGTCCACCGTACGGTCCACCACGCGAACCGAAACACGAAGAGGACCGCGCCTACGATACTTTCCGCAACCGTATCAAGCAGAACGCGTCCAAACCATCGTGATTCGGTCTTGTTTGATACGTTCCTTTTGTTTTTCGCCACTGTTCGAGCCATTGGGGTCCATCTTCCGGTTCTACAAGGCCTTCCTCACACAGAGGAGTCACAACATGTAGTGTTTCATCCAAGGTAAAAGTGCATACAGAGTATACAATGCGGCCGCCGGTCTTGCAATGCCGCACGGCCGAGCGCAACAACGCCGTCTGTTGCCGCCCCATTCGCCCACTTACGTCCGGGTCCAGCCGCCACTTCAATTCGGGATGCCGCCGCATGGCCCCCATGCCCGAGCATGGGGCGTCGAGCAGCACCCCATCGAATTCCACATCCAACGGCGGACGGGCGCCGTCGGCGCAAACCAACCGGATGCCGCCCAATCCCAGCCGCTCCTGGTTCTCCCGAACACGCGCAAGCTTATGGGGTTGGTTGTCCAGCGCCAAAATGAACGCCCTACTCTCCGTAAGCTGAGCGAGGTGGGTGGTCTTCCCGCCAGGGGCCGCGCATAGATCCAATAGCCTTTCCCCCCTCTTGGGTTCCATCAAATGAGCGGCCAACATGGAGGCGGGATCCTGAATCAAGTATGCGCCTTCGCCAAAACGCTTTGATCGCGCTGGCGGCAGACCGCTCTCCAGCGTGATTTCTTCCGGTACGGGAGTCCGCTTGCGAGGCGCGCAACCCGCTTTGTCAAACGCTTCCATGAGGTCCCCGGGGGAGATGCGCGCGGTATTCGTCCGCACCGTGACGGGCGCCTCTTCGTTCATCGCCCGGCACAACGCCTCGAGTTCGCCGCCTTGCGCCGCATCCCGCTCCCAAAGCTCGACCATCCAGAGGGGCAACGAATACCGGACGCTCAGGTATTCATGCCACGCCTCTTCCCGGCTGGGCAACGCAACCTCGTCCAGGGTTCGCGGGACCTTCTTCAACACGGCGTTCGCAAGCTTGGCCGTGCCCGCGTGGCCCCGTTTCTTCGCCAGTTCCACCGACGTATGGACCATCGCGGGAAAGGTCACGTTATCACAGAACAACGCCTGATAGACGCCCATTTCCAGCACGATCCGGATGGGTACAGGCAGCTCCTCAATGGGTTGATGGAGAAGCCGCCGAAGAATATGCGTGCACAGAAGCCGATGCCGCACCGAGCCGTAGACGAGCTGCGTGAGAAAGCGCCGTCCGC
>PUOI01000330.1 GCA_003552765.1 Candidatus Hydrogenedentota bacterium
GACGCGGATGGCGCGGCCCAGTTCGTGCGCGCGGAACGCGGCGGCCAGGGCGGTTCCGTACGCGCCCGTCGCCAGCGGTCCCGTGTTGCAATGGGTCAACATCGCCGCCCCATCCGGCAACAGGGCCGCCCCATGTTCGCCGATGGCCTTGCAGCGGCCGCGTTCCTCCTCAAACACGGCGTGGGCTTCCTTAAGGAGCCGGGCTTCCAGCGCCTCGGGCGCCTCTCCGTTTGCTTCACGGGCAACGCGGCACATGCGATCCAAGGCCCAGAATAGATTGACCGCCGTCGGGCGCGACCCCGCGAGATAGGACGCAGTCTCTTCGACAACCGCCTGCGCCGTGGCGGGCGTGCTGGGCTTTCGTTCCTTGAATCCCGTGACCACGCCATAGGCGGCGCAGATGCCGATGGCCGGCGCGCCGCGAACGCGCAGCGAGTGAATCGCCTCCCACACCTCGCTTGCGGTGTGCAGCGCCAAGGTCTTGCATGTGACAGGCAGCTCGGTCTGGTCAACGATCTCGAGCTGGCCGTTGTTCCAGCGGATGGGTTCTATCATTGCGCTATGAGGTCTCCTGAGTTGCAGGTCTGCGTTGCATTGTGAATGAGCGATGTGTCCGAGCCGGGGGCCGTTGCCGCGGACAAGCCCGCAAGGCGCACTCCTCCCGTTGTGCCTAAGCTAATTGAAGCTTTCAACGAGGGAGCCCACGAGCAAATACCATCCATCCGCCAGCACGAACATGATGATCTTGAAGGGCAGGGACACAAAGATGGGCGGAAGCATCATCATGCCCATCGCCATAAGCGTGCTCGCGACGACCATGTCGATGATTAGAAATGGGATGTAGATGTAGAACCCCATGATGAAGGCCGTGGTCAGTTCGCTGAGCACGAACGAGGGCATGAGCACATGGAGGGGCACGTCGTCCGGCGTGTTGGGCCGGTCCATGTCGGCGATGTTGATGAACAGCGCCAAGTCCTTGGGTTCGGTCTGGCGGAACATGAACTCGCGGATGGGGATGAGCGCCCGCTCCAAGGCCTCCTCCTGGCCGATTTCCTCCTGCAGATATGGTTGCAGGGCTTCCTGATTCACTTCGATGTAGGTTGGCGCCATGATGAAGAAGGTCAGGAACAGCGCCAGCCCGATAAGGACCTGGTTGGGCGGGGATTGCTGGGTGGCCAAGGCTTGCCGGAGGAATCCCAGCACGATGATGATCCGCGTGAACGAGGTCGTCATCACCAGTATGGCGGGGGCGAGCGCCAGAATCGTAACGACAAACACCAGCGTGAGGGTCGAGCCGATTTGGCCGGGTTCGGTGGCGGCGCCCACGCCCTCGGCGATGTTCAGGCCCAGGGGATTGTCGCCGGGCTCTTGCGTTCCGGCCGGGAAAGCCGCCCCGAAGGCCAGCAGAATCGCGAGCACCGCAAGCACGCGCCCTCCGCGGCGCATGTATCCATACGCTGCGGAGGGACGGACGCCGTTACAGACAAGGACGTTACAACGGCTCATGATCTCGCGTTTTCTGGAACCCCAAACCTCACTGAATCCGGTTGTCTAACAGGGGGTGGAGCTTGTGGCCGGGTTTCCCCGGCGCCAAGCAGTTGGCTTATCGTACTGAGTTTAGCAAGCGCATTGGACCCGCGCCGGTCAACGGGCGTTGCGGTCCCGCGAGCTTTCCTGCAGCGTCTGCCGAAGCCGCTGGATGTCGTCGCGCAAGGAGTTCACATCGGCCGTGTCGGATGACGGACTCTGCTCGTCGCGCGTCAACTCCTTGGTCTTGGCCTGAAGTTCCGCCCAGAATTCGTCGCCGGGGCGTTGCTGCCCCACGCTTTCCTGGGATGGCCGCGCGGCGCCGGAAGGCCCGTGGACGCCGGTCTGCTGCTCAAAGCTCTCGGCGGGGAACTCCGTAAGCAGGGCGGGCTCATTCTGGCCCACGCCCACCACCAGCACCTTGTCGCCCGTGCGAATAAAATGCAGCGACACGCGCGGCGTCAGGTACACCCGGCCAATGACCGATGCGACATTGCTCTGGGGAAACACGGAGGTCCGTTGTCCCAGCCGGCGCAGCCCGTAAGCGAGAAGGATGAACACCGCGAGGACAATGAGCAGCGCCATGATGGTCTGAAGATAGGGGCGGACCATATCCGGCAGGAACCGGCCTGGACCCGCCTCCCCCGGTTCTTCCAGCCCCGCCACGCCCGGTTCGGCGTCTTCCGGCGCGGGCGCTCCGCCCTCCAGAATCGCGTTCAATTCCTGCTGGTACGTGGCCCAGAAGGCCGGCGGCGGTTGCTCTTCCTCGATTTCTTCTTCCCAATCGAAGGGGAGATCAATGAGGAAGCGCGTCTCCTCCATGGGGAAGGTTATTTGAGGCGGCGGCTCCCACCGCGGCGCCCCTTCTTCCATTTCGCCGAACGGCGTTGGGCTTGCGGGCAACGCCATGAGCGCCGCTCCCAGCAGCGCTAGCGCTGTACGCGCAAGCCAGAGATTACCCGACATTGCTTTCGCCCTCGCTTCTTTCTCCCGTCCCGTGAATCTCGCTGATCCGCACATGCAACATATCGGCCAAGACCACGATTTCGCCCCGGCCCAGCGGCATGTTGCGCACATAGATATCGGTCATCTCGCCGGCCTGTTTGTTCAGCGGAATGACCGAGCCCACATGCAAGCTTAGCACATCACGCACCAGCATCGAACACCGTCCCAACTCCGCGGTCACTTCCAGCGGCACATTCTTGAGATCCTCAAGCCGCAGGTGGTGATTGCTGTTCTCGGGGGTGGAGTGGGAGATTTCCTCGAACTCATGGCCCGATGCCTGCTGCGCCGTTTCTTGCATCAAATCTGATCCTGTATTGCGAACCGTTGATGGAAGACATCCGTAATACGGTAGTCCACATTGGGGTTGGCCGTTCTTGGCAACCGCTCCAAAATGGCGTTGGCCCGCCGGATGGCTTCTTGCTGGATTTCTTCCTTGATCCGGGCGTCGTTCAGCGTCTCGCGCTTCCGGAAGCTGTGGAGTCCGTTGATCATATCCACAAAGCGCGCCTCATGTCTACGCACCAAGTCCGCCGTCTCCTGGTTCGCGCACTCCAGCGACACCTTGAAAAGCAAGAGAGAGGCGGGGATGTCGGTGTTGGACATGTTTACCGTGGCAAACGATTCATCCATCGACAGCGTCACGGCTGATTCCGAGATGCGGTCTTCAGCCTCATCCCCGGCGCGCGCTTCCTCCTGGGTCAAGATGGGGTGAACGACAAAGTAATAGACGCCTGCCGCAGCCACCGCCGGCATGGCCAACGCCACAACCAGCGCCAGCAGTTTCTTCTTGAAGCCCCCGCGGGGCGATTTGGGTTGTTCATCGGCCATAATACCACCTCATCATCGGCTAATTACAATTGGACTTCGTCAATAACGTTGGGGCGTTCGGCGGCGCCGCGGACCTCCCGCGCCAAGTCTCCCTTGGGCCCGTCCCCGGAACCGCCCGGGGAACGAACCGGTCAGGGCGTGGCCGAACCTTCTCCAAGCGATGAGGCGCCAAGGCCTTCCTGGGCGTCAAAGCGCCGATGCAATTCCTCGAGTTCGGTTTCCTCGAATTCGCCCCGAATTTGGAGTTCCACCCGGCGATTTCTTAGCCTGCCTTCCTCCGTTTCGTTGCTAGCCACGGGCTGCGCGGGTCCCAAGGCCACAATCTCGAATTGCTCAAGCGGCACGCCTCCCATCTCGGTGAGATAGGTGGTGACCGACTTGGCCCGGCCGTAGCTTAGGTCGTGGTTGTCCTCGAAGACCGCGCTGCTCAACAAGGGCCGGCTGTCCGTGTGACCGCGCACCTCGAACGTCGAGTCGGGCAGGTCCTCGAGCACCTCGGCCAGGGTGTCCAAGACATCGTAGGCCTCGGGTCTGACCTCGGCCCTGGCGGACTCGAATAGGATCTGGCTGGGCAGATTGACTTTGATTCCGCCTTCGTCGTATTCCAGGTCCACATCATGGTCCCGGCCCAGCACCTGTAAACGGCGTTGCATTTCCCGTGCCACCCGCTCGATGCTGCGGGGAGGCCGGGGGTGGGTTTGGGCCTCCTGTTCAATACTGACAATGCTTAGGCTCTGCGGCATGATGCCCAGGGCGTCCCGCAGAGAGAGAAGGGCTTCCTCGAATTTCTCTTCCGTGATGGACGAAAATGAAAGCAGAAGGACAAAAAACGTCAGTAGCAGGCTCATCAGGTCGCCGTAGGTGACCATCCAAGCCGGCGCTCCTCCACGGCGCTGATCTTGTTTGCCGCCGCGATTGCGGTTGTACTGGGCCATGTTACCGCCCCACCTGGACGTTCTCGCGTGTCGAGGGAGAGATGAAGGCCTTCAGCTTTTGCTCAACGACGCGCGGGTTATCGCCAGCCTGAATCGAAAGGATGCCCTCGACGATGATTTCCTTCGCGAGCAGCTCGTCGCTGGTGCGCACCCGCAGTTTGCCGGCCGCAGGCAAGAAGAACACGTTGGCGAGCAATGCCCCGTACAACGTGGTCAGCAAGGCCACGGCCATGCCCTCGCCGATGCGGGAGGGATCCTCGAGTTCCGCCAGCATCTGCACGAGCCCGATGAGTGTCCCGATCATCCCGAAGGCGGGGGAGAATGTGCCCATGGCGGACAGGATGTTCTGTCCCATGGAATGGCGATCCTCCAGAAAGGCGAGTTCGGTGGTGAGCACATCCTTGATCAGTTCGGGGGAAGTCCCGTCCACGGCGAGCTGAACGCTCTTTTCCAGGAACGCGTCGTCGGTCTCGGAGGCGTGGCTTTCCAACGCAAGGATGCCCTCGCGCCGGGCGATGGTGGCGAAGCTGACAAGCTTCTCAATGAGTTGCTCGGGCGTGGTGGCCTTGTGGATGAAGGCATTCTTGAGCGTTCCCAGCACGCTGAGCACATCGCGCAAGGGATAGTTGACCAACGTGGCGGCCACGGTCCCCCCGATGACGATGATGAATCCGGGAGGATTCCAAAACACGCCGGGCGCCCCTCCCAACACGATGGCGAGCAGCATGAGGGTGAAGCCCGCGACAAGCCCGATGATGGTTGTTACGTCCATACCTTTACACTTGGAATCCCGTGATGTTGTTCAAAGAGAACGCCCCAAAACGCGGCTATTTTATCACGCCGTCTACATACACACAAGATATTGTAAAAACCAACGGCGCGCCCCATTATATTGCCCAAATGGCATAGCGGGGCAAAATAAGCAGTATCAAATTCGCTTTTTGGGCGGCCAAGGTTCCAGGCTGTTACCCCTTTCTATCGGCCAGACTGGCCGAACGCTGAAGATCCCGGGGAATGGGCGTGCATCTATGTATAGCGCAGAGGGAAAAATCACCTGAAAAATGAACCGACGCGCCGTGGAGCGCCATGACCGCATTGGGATTTTGTGACCCGCGCCGCGGCGTTTGATAGAATACCCTCCATCTTGGGAAGGCCCTCATGCAAATGGGGAGGGAGTTGCAGGGGCAAATGCGGTGAGACGATTCATCCGTGGCGGCGTGGTTCCCGAATCACAGGCGCGATTCCGGACAAGGTCCAAGTTCCCGGAGGCGCACGGCTGGGAAGACTTCCAGACGAAGCGAACCACGGCATCCTGCGAAGGGAGCGAACGCACTGCACGTTAGGGGACGGTTACATGACGCAAGTTCGAGTCGCTTTCGTAGGTTGCGGCGGGGCGCAACGGGAGCATTATCGACACCTCAGCGAACGGGACGACGTGGAGCTGGTGGGGCACTGTGATGTCGATGGCGACCGGGCCGCGGCCGCGGCGGATCGGTATGGCGGCGAGGCGTTCACGGACCATGAGACGATGTATGAGCAGACGCGGCCCAGCGCGGTCTACGTCTGCGTGCCCCCGTTCGCTCACAGCGGCCCCGAGGAGGGCGCGGCCATGCGGGGAATCCATCTCTTCGTGGAAAAGCCCATCGCGCTTGACCGGCGAACCGCCAAGCGCATCTCGGCCACCATCCGGAAGGCCAAGATCATCACATCGGTGGGGTATTGCTGGCGGTACTTTGACACGGTGGAGCACGCCCGCAAGCTGATCAAGACCAAGGCGGTCTGTCTTGTCCGGGGGTACTGGGACGGTCCGATGTCCGATGTCTGGTGGTGGCGCAGACAGGACAAGAGCGGCGGCCAGCTTATGGAGCAGACCACGCACATTGTGGATCTCGTGCGCCATCTCTGCGGCGAAGTGGCCGAGGTGCACGCCATTGGCTCCACGGGTTGCATGTCGCAGGTCCCGGATTTCGACATTCACGACAGCAGCGTGGCCACCCTGCAATTGAAGAACGGCGCCGCTGGCGTGGTCACCTCTGTGTGCGTGGCGAATAACGCGGGGGTGAAGGCGGGGGTGGAGGTCGTGACGCCCGAGGCGGTGTTCACGCTGGAGCATGGCAAACTCACCGTGCGGGAGGATGGGAAAACCACCGAATACGAACCCCGCGCTGATGTCTATGCGGAACAGACGGACGCGTTTATCGAATCCGTCAAGACCGGACGCAAGAAGCGAATCCGGTCCACCTATGCCGATGCGCTTAAGACGTTTCTTGTGACTTGCGCCGCCAACGAATCCATGGCGTCGGGCCTGCCCGTGAAACCGTAAAGACAAGTCCGGACCTGGAGATTCACTGGTCCGGAAAATCGGACAAAGACGCCGCGTCCCCCGTTGCGCCCGTCCGAAGCTGGCGAAGCCCTTCCCCAGCTTCGTCAGGCCCCCCACCCCCGGTGTCTCACACCACGTAGATGTAGCGGCGGCAATTCGAGCATGTGTGAATGTGGTCGGAATCCTGGCGGATCTGCTGCACGAACTTCGAGGGAAGCCGCATGAAACAGCCTTGGCAGGTATCCCCTTCCACGGGAACCAACGCGGGGGCTTGCGCCTTCATCAGTTTGTCGTAATGGGCAAGGAGGCGCGGCTGCACCATCGACCGGATGCCTTCCATCCGCTTGCGAATCTGCGCCTTGCCGGTCTTTGCATTGTCCAACATCTCTTGGCAAAGTTGGAGCCGGGCCAGCAGGATGAGGTCCGCGTGCGCATCGGGCGTATCCTCGATGCCGGGCTCGGCGGGAACGCCTTCGTCGCCGGGTTCACCCTCGACTTGCGAGAAGGCGGTGGAAATGCGTTCCAGAATAGAAAACATGCTCTCGGCGTCCTCGGCCTGGAGCATGTCGTTGAGATGATTCGGGTTGCTTAAGAGCTTGGCGACGGTGGCGATGAAATTGAGGTAGGCCGTCTGCTCGGATGGCGGATAACAGATAAGAAAGATCAGATGGACGGGCGTGCGATCCACGGCCATGAAATCCAGCCCATGGGGGATGCGGCCCACGGCGCACGCCATCTGCTTCATCCCCGGCACCCGCGCGTGCGGCACCGCGATCCCGCGGCCGATGCCCGTGCTCTCCGTGCTTTCCCGCGCCATGATCTGGTCCATGGCGGGGTTCATGCTGTCCTGCATCTTCTTCTTTTCAAACAGGACATGTGTAAGCTCCTTTAGTGCATCCGCCTTGTTCTTCGCGTTCATCTCGGGCAGGATGCACGCTGTGTTAATATATTTTGTTAAGATCATATAGAAAACCTTTCTTTTTACTAAAGCATAATTGGCATTGCCCCTATGGCGAGGAAAGGGATTCGAGTGGAGCGCCCCTCTCCTGAAGCAATTAGTGTAACATATTGGGGTTGACATCGTGCAATCAAGACGTTCCGCCCGAATCGCCGCTTGATTCAAGGCGCAAGCACGACAGGGGTCTTGCACGTGCAACCCAGAGCTGTGTAGTATAAAATCTCACGGCTTCGAGACAGCACGGCCTAACCACTCAACAAGCTAAATGTCCGCCATAAGGCTAGAACGCTATGGGTCTAGAGCAGTTATTTTACTTATTCAGCATACCTGTTGCGGCGATAACCTTTATTGTCTCCCTTGTTGAGCTGCGTAAAAAGTTGGCAAAATCGGATGACGGCCAAGCAGAAAGCCGTCAGGCCGAATCTATCCAAA
>PUOI01000351.1 GCA_003552765.1 Candidatus Hydrogenedentota bacterium
AGGCTCGGGTTCAGGCTCGGGTTCGGGCTCCGGCTCCGGCTCGGGTTCGGGGTCGGGCTCGGGTTCGAGCTCAGACTCCGGTTGTGGTTCGGGCTCGGGTTCGGGTTCAGGCTCCGGAACCAGAGGCGCCTCGGCGGGGTCCGTGGGCGGGGCGCCCAATTCGTCGAACTCAGCGGGATCCTCGAAGAACGGCCGGGGCTCATCGCCGGCGACGTCAAAGGGGTCAGCCGCCCGGCTCATTTGCTCGGCAATGAGGTCGGTGTCCTCGACGGGCTCCTCCGGCGGTCCCATCGCGTCGATGAGGCGGCGCGCCAACTGCTCGGTTGGCTCTTCGGCCTCCTCCTCCGGCGGCAGCTCGAACACAATGGGCTCCGGACGCGGAGCGGATTCCGGCCTGGGCGGGTCCGGCAAGGCGTCCGTTAGGGCAAGGAGAAGGAGGTGGAGTACGGCGCTGGCCGCCGCGGCCACCGTAAAGCGTAAACGATACGTCATTGGGGGAGTACTCTTGTTGGATTATCGAATGATACCAGAGTGGCCGGAAAAAACGTTAGACGGATACGCATAAGTGTGAAACGCCGGCGCCCGCGGCGGGGGATGACTTCACGGGGCGCGAACAACGCCTGGCGCTTGTCTCAAGCAGAAGCGCGCAGCCCGATTGGTGATGGGAAATCGGGCGCCTCAGTGGTATGCTGGCATTGTTACGCAGCGCCGCAAAGGCGTGTGCCAAGTGCGGGTGTTTCTCAGGAGGCAACGCCCGCGGGGTGGACGGAACTTTCTGTGTCCAAGTGGGTTTAACGAAACGAAGGCGTACACGGCACGATATGCAAAACCTGTCGGACTGGGAATTGGTGACGCAGGCGCGCGGTGGCGACATAGCGGCCTTTGAGGTCCTGGTGCAGCGTTATCAGGAGCCGGTGGTGCGGTTTTGCAGCCGAATGACGGGATCCCGGGAAGATGCCGAGGATATTGCGCAGGAGAGTTTTGTGCGTTTGTACCATACGTTGCACCGCGTGAAGCCCAAGGCGAAATTCTCGACGTACTTGTTTACGATTGCGCGAAACCGGACCCTGAATCATCTGCGTGATGGCAAAAGCCGGGGCCACGACAAAGCGGTTTCCTTGGAGGAAACACGCTTGGGGGCTGGGGGGCCCAGCGGCGCGCAAAGTGCGCGAAGAAACGAGATCACGGCCTTCGTGGACAGGGCGCTGGAACGGCTGAGTCCCGACCACCGTGAAGTTATTGTGTTGAGAGAGTTACAAGGCATGGATTACGAGAGCATTGCGGCGATAGTGGGCTGCCGGCCCGGCACGGTGAAGAGCCGGCTGGCCCGAGGCCGCGAACAACTCCGGCAACACCTACTGGAGATGGGGGCACTGGATCTATGAGTAAGCACGTATCCCTAAAGGAGCTGTCTGCTCATCTCGATGGACAGGCGCGCGGCGCCGGCCGAATCCAGCAGCACCTCCAGCAGTGTCCGGAATGCGCCCGTGTATACAGCGAGTTGGAGAACGTGCAAGGTTTCTTGCGGAAGACGCCCCAGGAAGAGGTGGGGCCTGGTTTTGCTGCTCGCGTAATGTGCGCTGTGCGGGAAGAGGCCCAACCCAGCAAGGGGTGGGAGAGGCGGTATCCGTGGGCGCTGGCGGCTTCGGCGGCGGTGGTGGCGTTGTGCGCGGGGCTGGCCATGTTCGCTATGTGGGCGTTTGAAGAAGCGCATACGCCACGAACGGACCAGGAAATTGCGAGTGACCTCGATTCGCTTGTACTGGCGTGGCTCGACGAGATGGAAGAGATGCACATGGAGGAAGGGCATCAAGATCAGTTCCTTGATGAGCTGGCCTATCTTGACATCCTGCTTACCATGGCGGCGGACCCAGAGCTGGAAGAGGCCATGCTGGTGTATGAGGACGAACCGCATGTGGATGAGTTAGTTGAAACGCTGGATGAGGAGTCGGCGGACATCTTCGTTGAACTTCTCGCCACCTACGACCAAGGGGCATGGACCCCCTAAGAGGAGAGCACCAACCATGAGAACAGTAGCAGGTTTGGCCGCGGCGGCTGTGCTGCTGACAGGCGCATGGAGCGCCGGCGCACAGCCGGAGACAGAGTCTCCCAGCAGCCCGTTCGTGTTGGCCAGCGAACGGGGCCATGACGACCCCCGTTTTGCAGGGGCGAATACGCCGATTATGAGATTGTTGGCGGATGCCCAAGAGGCGCAGGCCAGGGATGGCCGGCCGGGCCGCGTTGGCCCTCCGGGGAGTGACCGGGCTTCGGAGCGCGAGGAAGGTGAGCGTGTTTCCCGCCGCGGTCCCGCGGAGGCGCGGGAAGCGATGCGGCGCGTGCGGATTGACCGTATCGCGCGCACGCTCGGTATGGATGAACAAGAGACGGAAGAGGTGGTCGAACGCCTTGAAGCGCACGAGGAAGAGCACCGCGAGCTTCAGCGCGAGCTGTGGCGGGCGCGCCGCGCCTTGCGTCAGGCCCTGCGCGACAACGAGGATGAGGATGCGATCTCGGAGAAACTCGAAGAAGCCCTTGACCTGGAGGTTCAGAAGATTCGTCACCGCGGGGCTGGCTACCGGGAGATGACCGAGGGCTTTGATGTCAAGCAACAAGCCCGTTTTTACCTTTTCGTGCCCGAATTTGAAGAGGATATGCGCCAGCTTGTGGAGCGTGCCCGCGCCATGCGCGGGATGGACCCCAGGGTTCACGAGCGGCTTCGGGAAATGGGACCTCAGGAGCAACGTGAGTTCTTCCGGGAGCACGGTTTGTACCCCGGCCGGCGGGACGAAGCTCCTGACGAACGGCGGCGCGAACGCCCCGAGGCGCGTAGAGAAGAGCGGGAAGAGCGGCCCCGGCTCCGTGGCGAAGAAGAGCGCGAGGCCTTGCGCCGGCGGCTTGAACGCATGGCCGAGACTATGGGCGAAGAGGAAGCGGAACGCTGGCGGGAACGCGTGGAGCGCATGTTCGATTTCGTGAGCGAGGACGTCCCCGAGGCTTGGCGGCAACGCGTCCAGGAATTGCGCGAGCAGTGGCTGGAAGGCAACAGCAACAACTCTGACAATAACTCTGACGAGGCCGAGCCCCGTGCTCGCCGCGGCGGCGCCCAGCAGGAGAGGCCTGCCCGTGTGCGGGATGACGGCCGGGAGCGGCTCCGGGAGCTGCGAGAAGATTGGCCGGAGATGTCGCGTTCGGAGCGGCGCGAGGCGATGGAAGATCGCTTCCGGCGGCTTGATGATGTCACCGAAGAGGATGTGCGGCGCTTCGTGCGCCGGGGCCCCGATCGGTCCTTCCCGCGGGTGGGCGTGGAGGTTCCCGTCTATGGCGCGCCACGTATGGAGCGCCTCCGGGAGCTGCGAGAAGATTGGCCGGATATGTCGCCTTCGGAGCGGCGTGAGGCGATTGAAGAGCGTTTTCAGCGACTTGATGGCGTCACCGAAGAGGATGTGCGGCGCTTCGTGCGCCGGGGCCCCGAGCGTTCTTTCCCGCGCGTGGGCGTGGACGTCCGCGTTCCGGATGCCCCGCGCTTGAGCGAACAGGACATGGAGACGTTGCGGGAGCTTCGTGAGGGCTGGGCCGATATGTCGCGCTCGGAGCGGCGCGAGCTGCTGGAAAGGGTGGCCCAGCCGCTAGATGATGTGACCGAAGAGGACCTGCGGCGGTTCCTGCGCGAGGGGCCTGACGCCCGTTTCCCGCGTGTAGGCGTGGACGTCCGTCCGCGAAGGATGGAGCGGCCCCGCGAGCGGGAGCAGGAGTAACCGCCTGAGCTGACAAACGCTAACAAGACACTTGCCATAGACGATCCTCCTCCTTAGTGAGGCCCCCGCTGAATTCCCGGCTCAACTGCCTCGGCCAGGGTTCAGCGGGGGTAATTTGTTTTTGCCGCGGCTTTCCCGCAAGAGTAGATGACAGCAGCGGGCGCGCTGCGGCATAACGACACCGCAACCGGCGATGGAGGGGCAACTCGCACGCTTGACCTTGGGATGGCAGTGGCGCTATTCTCGATTATGAGAGCATCAGAAGTGTTGCAGGAGAAACACGGGGATGATTTTGCAGTAGACCTGCAGACCCCTTGAGCCAGATAAGGGGGACATGGTTACAGCGGTGAGGGGCGCCGCTCACCACAGAACAATCTCCCGCGTAGAGGTGCAACAACGCTGGGGGAGAGATTGAGGGCGCGCCCTTCCAAACAGCGGGCCGGATAGGCCCGCGAAAGGAGGATGCGACGATGCGCACCGATGCAAGTGGTGGGAACACGCAAAGCAGGCGCGGTGGCGGTTGTCCCCTGCTGGGGAGACGCCAATTCCTTGCGCGTGCAGGCTTGACGGCCGGGGCGGCGCTTGCGTTGAACAGCGGTCTGTTCTCTGTCAGCACCCGGAAGGTGATGGGCGCGCCGGTGCTGCCGGGGGCCGGAGACGGCAACGCACGGATCCGGGTGGCGTTCTCGCGGCCTGAAGACGAGTATTACATGGGCTGGCCCGGAGCGGCGTACGACACCGCAGCCAGCCAGGCGCGGTATACGGACATCCTGGAGGAATCCGCGGAGCGCCGCAACATCGAGCTGGAGATTGTGTCCGACCCGCTGCGGAACACGGAGAACGCGGCGAACTTCCTGCAAGAAACCGAAGAACAAGGGTTCGACGGGGCGTTGCTCACCGTGATGGCGCTGCATCCCGATGGGTGGAGCGCCGTGGATCATTTCCTCGAACACCGCGCCGAACCACACAATTTGCCCACCGCCGTCTTCGCGCCGCTCGGTATGCAGTTCACGCCCTACCTTCGCGATCGGCAGAACATTCCCCACTCGTTCATCGGCGCCACAGAGGATGTGGAATGGCTGGATTCGGGGCTGCGCCTGCTCAACGCCGTGTGGCAGATGGACCAGACGCGCATCGCCGTGATCGAGGGGACCGACGAGCGCGAACAGACGCTGGAGCCGGTCGGAACCACCCTCCATTACATGCCGCTGGAACGGTTCGCCGAAGCCTATGACGCCACCGAAGGGGCCGAGGAAGCCGAGGCGATCGCCCGCACCTACATGGAGAACGCCGAGGAAATCGTGGAGCCGTCGGAAGAGGACGTGGTCCACGCGGCCCGCACGTATCTGGCGAACCGGCAAATCATGGAGGAGACGGGTTGCCACGCGGTGACCATGGATTGCCTAGGGCTGGTCACCGATCAACGCACGCCGCCGCCCTGCATGGCGTACATGCAACTGCTCGATGAGAAGACATGCGGTTGCTGCGAACGCGACATCACTTCGGCGCTCTCGCTCATGCTTTCGAGCTATCTCTGCGAGAAGCCGGCCTTCTTGCACAATCCCACGCCGAACACCGTGCAAAACACCTATGGCGGGGCGCACTGCACGTCGCCTACGCTGATGGACGGATACGATCAGCCTCCCGCCTCTTACATCCTGCGGAATCACCACGAGTCCGACTGGGGCGTTGCGCCGCAGGTCCTGTTTCGCGAAGATCAGCGCGCCACGGTCATGCAGTTCCTTGGCGGGTTTGGCTCGCTCATGGCGGCCACGGGAAGGATCTTGTACAACATCGAGACCCGGCCTGACTGCGGCAGGGGCGGATGCCGGACGGCGTTTCAGATGGAGGTAGACGATGTAGCCAACGTGTTAGACATCCGGGGCCATCACAACGTGCTAATCTACGGCGATCACCTTCAGGACCTCCGGGCCTGGTGCCGGCTTGCCGGCGTGGAACTTGAGCACCTCACAGGTGGCGCGATATAGGGGGAACGGAAAAGGGCGCGTCCACGCGGGCGCGCCCTTTTGACATGGCGGAACGTGTTCATCAATGGAGGATAAGACGATGCGCACCGATGCACGTGGCGGGAACAAGCAAAGCAAACGCAGCGGCTGTCCGTTGATGGGTAGACGGCAATTCCTAGCGCGCGCGGGATTGGCGGGCGGCGCGGCCTTGGCATTGAACAGCGGGCTGTTTCGATCGAGTGTCCGCAAGGTGATGGGCAAACCCATGATGCCCGGCGAAGGCGACGAACACGCCCTTGTCCGGGTGGGCTTCCTACAGTCTCCGCCGGGCGAATACCTGGAAACGGGTTGGCCGGGCATGGAATTCGATTCGGACGCGAGCCAAGCGCTGTATACGGAAACGCTTGAGCAGGCCGCGGAAGCCCAGGGCGTCACACTTGATATTCAAGAGGAGCGCCTCGGCAACAATGAGGCGGTGGACGCCTTTCTTGAACACACCTTGGACGAGAACGCCGATGGCGTCATCCTCGTTAACATGGAAGCCCAGACCTACGGCATGGAGGGGATGTACCGCTTTCTGGAGCAGCGTGGCGGCCAAGAGCTTCCCTTGTTAGGCTTTGTGCCTCATGGGACGCTGCATCACCATCCCGGCGACTACGAACCCTTCCGCGAGGCGCCGTATTGTTTCTTGGCCGGCAGCGCGGACATCGACTGGCTGGCAACCGGCCTGCGCATGTTGAACGCGCGCTGGCAGATGGCGAACACGCGGCTTGCCGTGGTGACGGGCGATCGCGACGACGAGGAAACGTTCGACCCGCTGGGGACGGTCATCCAATATGTCCCCATGCAACGCTACATGGAGATAGAGGCGGAGTGCGAAGGCGCAGATGAGATTGAGGCAATCGCGCGCACGTATCTGGACAATGCCCAGGACCTCCTCGAACCGTCCGAGGAGGAGGTGTTTGAGGCCGCCCATGCTACCGTGGCGTGCCGGAGGGTGATGGAGGAAACGGGTTGCCACGCCCTGTCAATAAACTGCTTCCATCCGGTCACCAACCAAGATATCCTGCCGCCTTGCCTTGGTTTCATGGAGTTGAGCGATGAAGGCAGCGCGGGGGTATGTGAGGCGGACATCCTGCCGGGGCTCACCCAGTTGCTGAGCCGGTATCTTCTTGACAAGCCCGGTTTCCTGCACAACCCCATCCATGACACCACGCGCAACCTGTACGCGGGCGGCCATTGCACGGCGCCCACGCGCATGGCGGGATTCGACGAGGAGCCCGAGCCCTACATTCTACGGAGTCACCATGAGGCGGGCTTCGGGGCCGTGCCGCAGGTGCTTTTCACCGAGGACCAACCCGCCACCTTATGGCGGTTCCTTTCTCCGGATCGCTTGATGCTTTCCACAGGCGCCATTGTCCGCAACGTGGATACCCATCCCCATGATGGCACGGGCGGCTGCCGGACATCGTTCGTAATGGAAATGGACGACGTGGACGATGTGCGGGACATCCGCGCCCATCACAAGATCCTCACCTATGGGAAGCATCTCCACACCGTCCGCGCGTGGGCCAGCCTCGCGGGGGTTGAATTGGAGGACGTCACAGGCAACGTGATGCACTATAGCAAGCCGGAAGCATAGAACACCCACATTCATTTCTTGGCGCGGGTCCTCACAATGGGGACCCCGCCAAGGCGGACGGCATGCAATGGAGCGGTTAAGCGAATGAGAGTCTCAACACTTGAGGAGAGTATAAGATGAGGAGAGACTCACGCAGTAGGAACGAGGGGAGCAAACCTGCCGGCGGCTGCCCGTTGCTGGGCAGGCGGCAGTTCCTTGCGCGCGCCGGTTTGGCCAGTGGCGCGGCGCTCGCGTTGAACAGCGGACTGTTTCAATGGAGCGCCCGAAAGGTAATGGGCGCGCCGCGGCTCCCGGGGGACACTGAAGACAGGCCGCGCGTCATGGTGGGCTTCGCCCGCCCGGACATCGAACGATACTACAGCGCGCCGGGCGCTGGATATCCCTTCGCGGAGAACCAACAGCTTTACACAGACATTCTCACAAATGCGGCGGAAGAACTGGGAGTAACGCTCGATATCGAGGACGCGCCGCTCGAGCATACGCAGAGCGTTGACGCGTTCATCGAACAGAAAAGCGAGCAGGCCGACGCGGCCCTGCTTACCCACATGTTCACGCGGGACAACCCCGAGATCAACCATTTCCTTCAGGCGCGTCCGGATCAGTTGCCAACCATCATCTACG
>PUOI01000407.1 GCA_003552765.1 Candidatus Hydrogenedentota bacterium
CCATGGCGCGCAGGCCCGGGACTTCGAAGAAGATGTCGCCAAGGATGAGCAGGAACGGCCGGTCGATGAAGGGCTCGACTTGACCGACGGCGTGGGCGATCCCAAGGCGCTGATCTTGTTCGACGTAGCGTAGGCGCACTCCGTACGCGTCGCCATCGCCCAGCGTCCGGGTGATAACGTGGCCGAGGTGGCCAATGACCACGATGACCTCTTCGATCCCGAACCGGCGCATGTGTTCGAGGTGATAGGCCAGGAGCGGTTTGTTGCAGATCGGCACGACCGGCTTGGGCACTTCCTCGCCAAAGGGGCCCATGCGGGCCCCCTGTCCGGCGGCTAGAATCACGCCTTGATACGCGGGTTCGGTCACGATGATGGCATTCCTTCGGCCAGGTTACCCGGTCATTTTCTTTGTGATTTCCGCGACCCGTTGGCCTTGCGTGCGGGCGATGGCGAGTTCATTCTCGCTGGGCTGGCGCGAACCGTCGCCCCGCGTTATGGTGGTTGCGCCGTACGGCGTTCCGCCCGTGATTTCGTCCATGTTCACGAGCCGCTGCTCGGAATACGGCACGCCCACGATGATCATGCCGTGATGGAGCAGGGTCGTGTGAAAACTCGTGAGCGTCGTTTCCTGGCCGCCATGCTGCGAGGCCGTGCTGGTGAACACGCTTCCCACTTTGCCAATCAGCGCGCCGTTCGCCCATAGCGAGCCCGTTTGGTCCAAGAAGTTCCGCATCTGAGCGCACATGTTGCCGAAGCGGGTGGGCGTCCCGAAGATGATCGCATCCGCCTCGCCAAGTTGTTCCGGCTTCGCTGTAGGCACATGGGCGAAGGCTTGCCTGGCTTGTTTCGCGCCGGACCGCTCAAGGGCCTCGTCCGGCATCAGTTCGGGGACCTGATACAGATTCACATCGGCACCCGGATGCTCCCGCGCACCCTCGGCCACCGCCTCCGCTAGCGTGTACACATGGCCGTACATGCTGTAGAACACAACATCGATTCGCATTGGTTCTCCCCTTTCATGAATTGAGTGTGAAGACCGGCCGTCCATGGTTCAGGCGCTTGCAGCCATTCAAAACATGACCCGCCGGCCCCGTACTCCGCCAAAGGCATCACCGGCAAACTGGCCGGGGCTTCGCCTATTGCGCGTCCTTCGCCATGCGGCTGGCGTCTCTCACGATATGAGCCACTTCCTTGGCGTGTTTCAGCACGTCTTGCAACCGGTCGTGATGGGGAAAATCAGGCGATACGTTCATGGCGATGATGTCGACCGACCCAAAGATCCCCTGCAAGGGATTGCTGACCTCGTGCGCGAGCCTCGCGAAGATTTCCAGCGTTTCAGAGGAAAGGCCGCCATGGGACTCAACGGGTTCCTCTTCCGCCATTGGCGGCGGCATGCTGTCGAGCGGCCGCACCGCCTCGATCCAAGACGCCAAGGTCACGTCATCGGAAGGCCAGCTCAACAGCCCCTTGGCTCCCGACGCCATGGCTTGCCGCGCCAACTCGGGCGGGCTCCCGGCGGGCGTAATCATGATCACGGGCGGATGAGATTGGAGGCGTAAGCGGCTCAGCATCCGGCACAACTCGAAGCTGTCGTCATCGAAGCCTTCCGCCGCAAGGAAGAGCGCATCCAGTTCCGTGTAATCTCCAAGCGCCTCGCGCGTCTTTTCAAAACTATCGACCCAGTGCGAGGCAATACCCAGCCTCGTCAGCGCCCGCTCAAGAGCGGACGCGCGCTCCTCATTTGGGTCTGCAATTAGGACGGTTCCTCCCGTCATTCTATTGTTTTCGCCTTTCTATAGGACATGCTGTGTTTGTCTTCACCCTGGCCGCTCCCCGAAACTGGCCGGGGCTGGGTGGGGGAAAGCGGTGGTATTCTGAAGGCATGGATGGCCTGAGTTCAAGCGTCGCTTTGCATAGTATATATGAACAGCCCCCAAACCGCTACACATTTCGCCTCTTTCCATAAAGTCCGTAACCGGTTGGGGTTTATTCGAAATCAAGAACTGCGGTAGGATGCACCTGATCGCGCGCGCACCAGACCGCGGCTGGGACAGACGGCGCATACACTAAGAAGGAGATTGATGATGTGGAACGGAAGCAGACTCTTGTGGTTAAGCGCGGCCTGCCTCGCGGCGGTGGCATGTGGGGCCGCTGCGGCCGAAGCGCCTCGCGTGTTTCTTCATGACGCCGGCGCCATTGAAACCCTTCGCCAAGAAATGCAGGTGGGCGAAACGGCATATGACGAGGCCCTTGAGGTCTTGCGCGCCGAGGCGGAGGAGGCCCTGGAACGCGGCCCCTGGTCCGTGACGGACAAGGAAGAGACGCCGCCAAGCGGAGACAAACAAGATTACATGAGCCAGGGACCGTATTGGTGGCCGAATCCGGATACGGAAGATGGCCTCCCTTATGTCCGCCGCGACGGTGAACGCAATCCCGAGGTGGATGCGCTGGACCGGCGGCCCATGGGGCGCATGATCGCTACCGTGGAGACCTTGGGCTGGGCCGATTATTTCACGGGCGAGACGCGCTTTGCCGAGCACGCCGCCGATGTGTTGCGGACCTGGTTTCTCGATGAGGACACCGGAATGAACCCTCACCTCGAATACGGCCAGCGGATACCCGGCCGAACGGAGGGCCGTGGCATTGGCATCATCGACACGCGGGGCCTCGCCAATGTGGTTGAGGCGGTGGGCCTGCTGGCGGAATCGGAGGCGTGGACGGAGGACGATCAAGAAGGCCTTGAGGCGTGGTTCGCGGATTATTTGGAATGGCTCATCGAAAGCGATCACGGCCAGGACGAACGGCGGCATCCCAACAACCACGGCACGTGGTACGACGTGCAGGTCGTCAGCTTCGCCCTGTTCAGCGGGCAAGACGATGTGGCGCGCGACGTGTTGGAAGAGAGCCGCGAGCGGCGCATCATGGAACACACCGAACCCGATGGCCGCCAGCCCCGGGAATTGGACCGCACCCTGCCTTGGCACTACAGCATCTTCAACTTGCGCGGCTACATGGCGCTGGCGCATCTCGGCGAGCGCGCCGGCGTGGACATCTGGGATTGGAAAAGCGAGGAAGGCCACGGACTGCGGCAAACGCTGGAGTACCTCATTCCCTATGCCACCGGCGACGCGGAATGGACCTACGAGGGAATCCGCGAACCCGATTTCGGCGAACTCGCCCCTCTGCTCTGGAAAGCCGGACTGGCATACGGCAGTGCCGAGTACCGACAGCTCGCCCAAGAACTCTTCGCGGACGACGAGTGGGAAACCGTCCGCTTCCGGCTCCAGTATCCCGGGTAACGATGAGGTGTGTCTACGGTGTGGCGGTCAAGGGAGGGCTAGCGTTGCGCTACCGGACCGCGGGCGGGCCGCCTAAGCGTACGAAGGGCGGCTGGTGTTCTGGTTCGGGTCCTCCTGCGCCGTTCGCCAGGAACGCCGGGGGTTGCACTGAGAGTACGAACTCCATTGGTTCGCTATGTTGATATACACAACGAATACGTGGCACAATTCCATTAGGAGTTCGTGCGCTTCCAGGAATGGCTTGGGAGTGCAACGGGATAGGCGGTTTGTTCGGGATAGGCTTCTCGTTGATGTCCGGGTTTGGTAAAGCGATGCCCGGCATTGCTTATGGGCGAAGCCACAAACAAGAAGAGGGGATATCGAAAAATGCGCAGATTCGTGTCACTAGTCGCCGCAGCCCTGTTCGTGGGCGGCATGATTGCTGGCTGCGGCGAAGGCGGAGGCGACGTAGAACTTTCGCCGGCCCAGCAACAGCAACTTGAGGAACTCGAACGGGACGGTATGCCGGCGCCTGGCGAGCAACAGCCTCAGTAATAGCGGCTCCGGCCTCGCAGGCGGTCAGTTGGAGGAGACGAACGCCTCCGCTACGCTGTATGGACTGGACCGCACAGCGTCCAATGTCAAACGGACGCCTGCCTTCGTTTTGGCGTTGGTAGGCGTCCGCATTTATTGCGGCCAGATAGGCGACGGCGGGCGCGCCTGGTTCGATTCCAGGAAAGCGCCAAGTGTTCATACTCATTCGTTTCCCGTCCCATGACGATTCCCGCCACGTATCCCCGTTGAGCTAACGATCAGCTCGTATCAAACTCGTATTTCTTTAGACGGTAGCGCAGGGATCGCGTCGTGAGCCCCAGCAGTTTGGCCGCCTTTACTTGGGAATACTTGGTTTTCTCAAGCGCTTGCTGAATGAGCTTGATCTCGATGCCGGAAATCATGGCCTCAAGGTCCACCCCTTCATCGGGGAGGTCCGTCACCCTCTGTTCCGGGGCCGCGACGTAATGCTGAACCGATAGCGGCAGGTCCCCCACTCCAATCACGCCGTTGGCGCAAAGGGCCACGGCGCGCTCCATCACGTTCTCGAGTTCCCGGACGTTGCCCGGCCACTTGAAGGTGCGCATGGCGTTCACGGCTTCCTCGGAGACGCGCACTTCCGGACGGCCAAGCTTCTCGGCGTGACGCTGGCCGAAATGGCTCACGAGCAAAGGCACATCGTCGGCCCGTTCCCGCAAGGGCGGCACCGTAAGGGGGATCACGTTGAGGCGGTAGTATAGGTCTTCGCGGAAACGGCCTTCCTCGGCCATCTTTTCGAGGTTGCGGTTGGTCGCGGAGATGATGCGAACATTGACCTTGACGGGGGAGGTCCCGCCAACGGGCATCACTTCACTGTTGTCGAGCACACGGAGAAGCTTGACCTGCAGTTGCGCCGGCATTTCCCCGATTTCGTCGAGAAAGAGCGTGCCGCCGTCCGCCACCACAAAGAGCCCTTCTTTCTCCTCGATCGCGCCTGTGAACGAGCCCTTCTTGTGGCCGAACAGCTCGCTCTCCAACAGGTTTTCGGGCATGCCTCCGCAGTTGATGGCTACAAAGGGCTTCTCCGCGCGCGGGCTGAGCTGGTGAATCCCCCGTGCGACGAGTTCCTTGCCCGTGCCGCTCTCGCCGTGAATCGCCACGGTGCTGGGGAGCTGAGCCACGCGGCGGATCATGTCGCGGACCTGCTCGATGGGCGGGCTCTTGCCGATAATATTGTCGAGGTTGCCGCGCCGGGCCTGGTCTTGGCGGAGGGCGGTGTTTTCCCGCTTGAGGTCGCGCTGTTCAAGGGCCCGCTTGACCACCAGGCGGATTTCCTCATTCTTGAAAGGCTTCATGAGGTAATCCGTGGCGCCCAGTTTCATGGCCTCGATGGCGGTCTCCACCGACCCATAGGCCGTGATCATGATGGCGGGCGTCCCCGGCCTGTTGTCCTGGAGCCAGGAAAGCAGCTTCATACCGGCCTGCCGGTCGCTGCCCATCCGCAAGTCCGTGAGGACAATGTCGAAATGCTCCTTCTCCAGCCGGCTTATGGCTTCCTCCACGTTTTGCAAGACAGCCACATCGTAGCCATTTCGCGTGAGCACGATATCAAGAAGTTCGCGCATGCTCGCTTCGTCGTCGACGACAAGCACCCGGTGTTTTTGCGCCACGGTGATTCTCTCCTTATCCGCGAACGGCGGGAAGACGCACACTTAAGGAAGTCCCTCCCGACTCGCGGGACGACACGCGTATGGTGCCATCGTGTGCGGTGATGATGCGGTGACACACGGCCAGTCCCATGCCCACGCCGGTGTCCTTTGTAGTATAGAAGGGCTCGAAGATGCGCGCAACCATGTCCGGTTCGATGCCGGGCCCCTCGTCATCGAACCGGATTTCAATGGAGCTTTCGTTCCGCGCAACGCTGACGTTGACCCTGCCGCCGTTGTCCATGGCTTCAACCCCGTTGTGAACGATATTCTGAAATACCTGCTTGAGCTGCGTGCGATCCGCGAGAATCATCAAGTTGTCATCCGGGGCGTGTAGGTCAAAGCGGTATGCGGTCCCGTTCTCCCCGAAGCGCCGCTCGCAATCCATGCGGACCTCCTCGGCCAGCGCGCGCACATCAATGGGTTCCCGTTGCACCTTTGGTTCGCGGGCGAAGTCCAGGAAACCCCGCAAAATTTCATCGAGGTGGTCGGATTCCCGGATGGCGATGCTCGTTAGTTTATCCGCCATCGGCTCTTCTCCTACTTGGCTGCGCAATTCGTCCACCGCTCCCCGGATGGCGGCGACGGGATTCCGGATCTCATGGGCCAGGCCCGCGGCGAGTTCGCCAACCACGGCCAGGCGATCCTGCTTCTGGAGTTCCTTCCTCATTTCGGCCATTTCGGTGAGGTCGCTGAAGGAAGCGATGATGCCGGTCAGTTGGCCCCGGGAATCGGAAATACGGCTGGTGGTCAACCCCATGAGCTTCTTCGCGCCGGAGAACGTGCGGGCGTGGAACTCGTAGCTGGTGAAGTCCCGTTCCGAACGGACGGCCGTGAGCACCGGACATTCCTCCCCCGAGTCCACCCGCAGCACGTCCTGAACAGAATGGCCGATGGCGCTTCCCTTCGGAATCTCAAGAAGGGTGTCGGCGGCTCTATTCTGAGCCACCACGATCCCCTCCTTATCCGCGATCAGGAATCCGTTGTTCATGTTGTCCAGGATTTCGCGTTGAAACTGCTGCATGCGGTGCAGCCGCATGTTCCAAAAACCGCTCATGGAGGCGGTAAGAAAGAAAGCCAGGCATTGGACCAGGAAGTTGTAGGCCAGCCCCATATTGCTCAAGCCGGTATCCTCCACTGGAGGAATGCCCGCTTGGATCGCCATGGCGACGGTGGCCAGCGCGGCAAGCACAAAACCGCTTTTCACGCCCAGGTACAGCCCGGCTTCCAGGATAACAGCGACAAAGAGAAACGTAAAAACGCTGCCTGGGCCGCCCGTAAAACTCACGGTGGCGGCGACCACGGCGAAATCCACCAGCACCTGCGCCCAGATCAGTGGGGGGGGAACCGGAAACGCTCGCCGGATTCGCACAAGCAAGTATCCGCTTGCGGCAAGACCGAAGGCGTAGAACGCTAGCAGGAAGTGCGCCGTTGAGCTGTCGGCGTGTTCCAGAAGATAGACGCCCGCCACGGCTAGGGCGAGCACGGCGATGCGCGCCACGCCGACCGCCCACCATCGGACGTCCACGTCTTCGCGGCCGGGCCGTCTTTGCTCAGGCAGGGGCTGTATCACGCCCCTCTCTCCAGCAACCGCGTAAATCCTTCGGGATCGTTGCTGCGCCTCATGGCCATATCCATGGAGATGATGCCGCGCCGCGATAACCGGTAGAGGGACTGGTTCATGGTCATCATGCCCTCCCCCGCGCCGATTTCAATCATCGAAGGGATCTGCGCCAGTTTCTCCTCGCGGATGAGGCTGCGAATCGCCGTGTTGGGCAGCATGATTTCGAGCGCGGCGACGCGGCCGTTCCCGTCCGCCCTGGGTATGAGCTGTTGCACAACGACGCCTTCCAGCACAAACGACAACTGCGTTCGTATCTGCGCTTGTTGAGCGGCGGGGAACACGTCCACGATGCGGTTGATGGTCTGAAGCGCATCGTTGGTATGCAACGTAGCGAAGGCGAGATGGCCTGTTTCGGCCACCGTCAGGGCAGCCTGAATCGTCTCGGGATCGCGCATCTCGCCAATGAGAATCACGTCGGGATCTTGGCGGAGCACATGTTTGAGGGCATCCGCAAAACCGTGAGTATCCGAGTGCAACTCCCGCTGATTCACCACGGATTGGTTATGCTGATGCAAGAACTCAATGGGGTCCTCAATGGTAATGACATGGGACCGGCGTTCTCGGTTAATCCGGTCGATGATCGCCGCCAGGGTGGTGCTCTTGCCGCTGCCCGTTGGACCACACACAAGCACGAGCCCCAGCGGGCGGTGCGCGAAATCCGCCACGGTGCGCGGCAGGCCCAGTTCCTCGAAGCTTTGCACCTCGAAAGGAATGGCGCGGAATGCAGCCGCCACCGAACCGCGATCCAAGAACACATTGAGGCGAAAGCGGCTCAACCCCTTCATGCCAAAGGAGGGGTCACATTCCTTATCCGTCTCGAACTTGGCGATCTGCTCCTCG
>PUOI01000004.1 GCA_003552765.1 Candidatus Hydrogenedentota bacterium
AGAAGGAAATACGTAAGTGCTTGATAGGAAAGGGTTTATGAATGGTCGGGGTGGCCAGATTCGAACTGGCGACCTCTTCGTCCCGAACGAAGCGCGCTAACCGGGCTGCGCTACACCCCGACGTTGTTGGTGGATGCGTTTGGTTATAGGATACAGGGGAGGGGCGGAGCCTGTCAAACTCGCGGCTGGGGGCATCGAGGGGGACGTCAAAGGGAGGGGCGTGTCAGTAACGTACGCAGGGGTTGGCTTTCGTTAGAATTGCCGGTGGTCATCGCGATTGCCGATATCTTGGCCGCGATTTTGTTGCTTGCTTGGGCCGGGCGTGGCGGTTCGGCGATCGATAGCCAAGCAGCGCCGTTTGAGAAACATGGCGTCGGCACGGGACGGTGTGGTCTGGCGGGAATTTCGGCGGTGGCGGAGTCTGTTTCCGGTTACTGGCCCATAGACGCTGAGCAAACCGTTGTTGATTTGGGAGATCGTCCAGGATAACCAGGTCTGTGCTCAGCGTTTCCTGGAACTCTTGGTGCGGTCTCCATAGCCAGACACGGAAAAGGAGGGCACGATGCGCACATGCCAACACCTCATTCGAGTATCTTTGGCCGTCCTGCTGGCCGGGTGGGCGGCAGGCCCGTCGGCGGAAACGCACGATAACGAGCTGGACCACCGCGACGATTATGTGATGGATTCGATTTCGGGCGGCGATTTCCGGGATTACATCTCCGCGTATATCGTTGACGCGCCGCGCTGGACCTATTCCATGCACACGTACGGCAACTTCCATAACTTCATGCACGAACTCATGTCCTCGATGGCCCGCTATGCCGCGACGGCGCGGGGGGACGATGACAAAGTGCCGGAGTTCGAGCACCGGATCTCTGGCGGCGAATGGGGGGCGTACCGGGAAGCGTTGGAGGAGTCCGGCGAGGAGTCGCTGTGGCGGGACCTCGTCCAGATCACCGAGATCATGCATGACCGGGTCCACCACGTCATGGCGAAGTCGCTGATGTACGATAAGGAAATGTACGGGCGGGACGTCGATCTCTCCGAATATCTTCGTGGTGAGCGGCTTGCCCCCGGCGAGGGTATTCCAGAGCCGGATGAGGTGAGGGTGAATCCGCTTTCGCTCGACGAGTTTCGCGAACTCGCCTGGCGGTATGAAGCAGAGGACAAGTATCTGCATGAGGCCGTGCAGCAGATGATCGTTTTCGCACACATGCTGGATGATATGCTCACCCAATGGCTGGCATATGGGGCGTCCAAGGAAGATAGCGCCTGCCGGCCGCCTGATGGGGCCGTGGACAAGCGCGGGGAAGGCTGGAGTGAGTACGCCGAGGCCATTTCCGATTGCGAACACACGGAATGGCGCGAGTTTGTTCAGCTTGCGTCTCTCATGCGGGAGCGTATTCATCACATGATGTACAAGATGGCCCGGTATCACGAGTGATGCGTTGGTTTTCGTGGCTGTAGTGGAAGCGTGAAAAGTGAACCAAGCATGGGGGGAGGCGTGAGTCCTTCCCCCTTGTGCTGTGCGCGAACATCGCGGCATGCGCTCGGGGACAAACGAACGTGCGGCCGGCGGGGACGAATTGTAGTGAAGGAGTACGGGCGTGGGGGAATATACGCGCATCGCGCGGGGTTAACGTTTTGGCGCACTAATATTGCGCGTGCGCGTCAGATATCTGTTGGAAACACGTTGGATTGGGAGGAGGGGATATGGTATAGTCCGCACATTCCATGTATGGAATGCGGGCGAATCCCGAGAACCCCGGAATCACCCCCTGCGAGGCGGGGAGCTTGCCAGACCGGAATGAGGGATGGTGCGACGCGCCGGGCACTGCCGCCGTCCCGCTCCTTCACACCTTCAGTTCCTCTAAAGACGGATCATTCCCCCGCCACGGACGGCTCTTTGCCGGATGGCTGGGGAGCAACATTGTGGTTGCTTGGCGCCGTGATTGGGGGTACAATCTAGTCCATACATATACCAGCGTTCGCTGGATAGGAGCGCCCCATAATGAAACACCTTCACATTGTCTATATATTGCCAAGCCGCTATGACGATGACGGACATGTGTTCCGCTTCTGGCGGGGCATCCTTCCGTCGAACACACTAGCCTGTCTGAAGAGCCTCACTAACGAGGTTGCGGACAAGAAGGCCCTCGGGGATGACGTGCGCATCACGGTGGAGAGTTATGACGACACCGTGCAGAAGATCCCCTACAAGAAAATCCTGAAGAAAGCGCAGGATCCGGACACGCAAGTCCTGGTCGGAATGGTTGGGGTGCAGTCGAACCAGTATCCTCGCGGCTTGGACCTCGCCAAGCAATTCCGCGCCGACGGCATCCCTGTTATGATTGGGGGCTTTCACGTGAGCGGCGTGCTGGCGATGAACGGGGAGCCCACGCGCGACCTGCAAGAGGCGCTTGACGCGGGCATCACGCTGGTCCGGGGCGAGGCCGAGGCGCCGGGGGTGCTTGAAGGCATCCTTAGTGATGCGCTTCATGGCCGTATGAAGCCAATCTACGACATCACGGAAACGCCGGACATCCATGACGCGGCTGTGCCGCAGCCCGATACCGAGTATCTCCAGCATTTCGTCACGAAGAGCATGGGCACCATCGACACGAGCCGCGGATGCCCCTTCAATTGTTCGTTCTGCACGATCATCAATGTGCAGGGACGCAAGATGCGGCACCGGAGCGCGAAGTGCATCCTTGAGACCATCCGGTCGAATTACGAGCGCGGGATTACGTTCTACTTCTTCACCGATGACAATCTCGCGCGCAGTCCCGTGTGGGAGGAGTTGTTCGACGGGCTCATCGCCATGCGCGAGACGGGCATGAACATTGGGTTCATGATGCAAGTGGACACGCAATCCTACAAGCTCCCGAACTTTGTGGATAAGGCGTCGCGGGCGGGGTGTTATCAGGCGTTCATCGGGCTCGAGACGATCAACGAAGACAATATCGCCGCCACGGGCAAACGCCAGAACAAAGTGGGGCAATTCGCCGAGATGGCCCAGCGCTGGCGCGAGGCGGAAATCCTCATCCACACCGGGTTCATCATTGGCCTTCCGCACGACACGGTGGACTCCATCCGGCGGGACATCGCCACGTTGAAGGACAGCATCAAGGTGGACCAGGCGTCGTTCTTCATGCTGACGCCCTTGCCCGGTTCGCGCGACCACACCAACATGGTGAAGGACAAGACCCCCATCGACGCGGACCTCAACAACCTCGACAGTTTCCACGAGACCTTCCGTCATCCCCGCATTGCCCCGGGGGAATGGTACAAACTGTACCGCGAGGCGTGGGACAGCTTTTACAGCGTCGAGAACATGACCAACATCATGTTGCGGATGCCGCCTTCCCGCTATTGGCGGATGTTCGGTCTGCTGCTGTGGTACCGCTACTCGTCCGTCGCGGGCACGCATCCCATGGTGACGGGATTCGGGCGGCTCAAGGAACGCAAGGCCCGGCGGCCGATCTTCGGTGTGGAAAGCGTCCCGCGCTATGCATGGCGGCGCGTGAAGGACGTCGCGTGGGCCGCGAAGGCGTACACGCAGTTGTTCTGGGAGTTTCAAGAAGTGTGGCTGCTGAGCCGCCGGCCTTCCGCCCCGCAATGGGCCGCGCTGGCGCATCTCCGCGAGACGTGGCTCACGGTGCGCCGCCGCGTCGATGAGAGCGCCTTGGCGGGACGCTACGACGAGGGCATGCTCGAGATCCGGACCCTGCTGTCGGAGGCGTCCCAGCGCATGCACAAGCTCAGCCAGGAAGACAAGGGGTTGAGCAGGAGCGCGCGGAAGAAGCTCAAGGAAAAGGCGCACGAGATCGACGCGTATTTCCGCGACTTCGAATTGCAGAAGCCGACATGGGACGACTTGGTCAAGGCGCAGCGCTACATCCGCGAGGGACTCATCTCCTGGTACGAGGAGCTTGCGATTGGGTACGTGGGATTGCGCCGCCGGCTCAACACGTTCTGGCGCCGGCAATTGACGCTGCTCAAGTCAGGGCGGTTCTGGAAGCTCAACTTCCTGTCCCTGCCAAAGGCGATCCTTTCCGAGGCCGTGATCAGTTACCGATTCGCGGTGGAGGGCTTGTGCCGCGTCGTAAAGACCGCGCCGCCGCAAGAAGAGGGCGAAAGGGCATGACGGGTTTTACGTTACATAGCCTATAACGAGTGGCTGACGCTAGGGAGATCCGGGAAACCGGGTCTCCCTATTGCGCTTTAATGGAAGCCGAAGACAGGAAAGGATGGAGACATGCCACGGAAAACACGCATAAGCAATTCACGCGAAATCAGCCTGCCCCACGCGCGTACACGCATCCTTGCTGGCATTGCCCTCGCGTGCATCCCACTGGCGTTTGCAATCCACGCCCCGGAAGTCACTGCTGAACAAACCACCTGGTGGGTGGGAGCCGATTCCCACGTTGGCCATCCCACGGAAGACCACGTGGGACAGCACCTCGCCGAGTCGGTGGCCGACGTCAACGCCCTCGGCATCGCCGATTACGCCATCATACTCGGCGACCTCGTCGAGGACCGCCATGAATACGCGGAGGTCTTCGAGGAGACGATGAACGCGTTGGACGTGGAATGGACGTATGTCCTGGGCAACCATGATTTCGACGAGGACGATCATGAACCCGTCTTGGAGCCCCATTACGCAGCCCAAACGGTGCAGGGGATCCGCTTCATCCAGCTCTCGGACGAACTCACGGGTTTCGAGGATAGAGACCTCGTCATGAGCGGTGAGCAGGAGAGTTGGTTCTGGGATGAACTGGAAACCCACCAGGACACGCCCATCTTTCTGTTCACCCATCAACCCCATTGGGAGGTGGAGATCTGGCCGGAACTGCAAGAGCGGCTCGAGGATTACAACATCGCGGCGTGGTTCAGCGCCCACAAACACAACTGGAATATTGAAGAAGACACCGAATACGGCTTTGTCCAAATCAACATTCACTCGATCGGCGGGGTTCGCGAGGACTATCTGAGCACATTTCTACACTTAGAAACAGCGGAGGACTCGGTAGAGGCGGCAGTCCGATTTCGAGATCACCAGGCGCAAGAGTGGATCGCAGTGGATGGGCAACGCGAAGTCAGGTTTTCCGTGGCTCGGTGAGAGACGTCATTCGCCGAGTAACGCCAGCGGCGTAGAGAACCGTTGGTGAAACTCGGCAGGGGGATAGAGGCATGCGGATGTTTCACCTAGGAGGGGCGCTCTTGGCCAGCGGGATTATGGCGATGCTGGCGGCGCCGTCCGCCGCGGCAAGCGCCGTGTTGGAGAACGCCATGGCGGCGGAAATTGGCCCGCGTGACGCGGTTCTGCGGGCGAATCTGAGCGATCTCGGCGGCGAAGACGAGCTGGAGGTTTCCTTCCGATACCGGGAAGTCACCGGCGGCGAACTGGCCGGGGATTTTGTGCTGAAGCGTCACACCATTGATGACACAATCGCCGAAGGGGATGGCCAGTCGCTCGCGGATGTCGACGGTGATGGCGAAAACAACATCATCGTCGGCACGGGAGACGGCGGCGCGGTCTATTGGTACGAGAAACACACTCCGTATGACTGGACCCGGCATTTGATTGCCGACGGTTTTATTGAAGTGGAGGGGACCACAGCCGCCGATTTCAACGGGGATGGACAGATCGAGGTGATCATCCTTGATCAGGCCACGGCCGATCCCGCGCAACCCAACGTGTACATAGCGAAGCAGGCCACGGACGATCCCACGGGGCCTTGGTCAGTCGCCATACTCGATGAGGACGCCCCGCATGTTCAACAGGGGATTGTCCACGATGTGGATGGAGACGGCAGGCTCGATTTCGTGTATGCCTACGAAGGCGCCGGACCAGACGGCGGTTTCTATTGGATGGAATACGGGGGCGGCGATCCATTGACCGCCGATAACTGGACAAAGCACGAGATAGACCAGGTATCGGGGGCGTGGTGGATAGACTACAATTCGCCGAAGGATTTCACAGACAACGGAAACTCAGACGACCTGCTTGTTTCCGTTAGGGAAGGGCGGAATCGCGCCTATTCCGACGGCGAAGTGGCCATCTACGAACGGCCCGGGGATCCCCGGAACGGCGAGTGGACGAAGCACGCCATCGAAGACGGCTATGTCCCGCTGCATGTCGTCTCAGGCGATCTCTCGGGCAATGGCGATGACCGGGACATCGTGTCGGCGGGTTCGCACGACGGGGGCGAGGGCCTGTACTGGTACGAGTTTGGCGACTGGAACCGCCATGTCATCGAAGAGGACGGCGATTGGTGGGGGACCTACGCCTTCGACATCAACAACAGCGGCCGGGCGGAAATCATCACAGGCAAACGCTATGACGATGTGCTGCGCATCTACGCCTACGACGCGGCCTCCGAACAATACAAAGCCGTGGCCGAGGACGGCTTTCACAAACCGGACGACCAGATCATCTTCGACGATATCACCGGCGACGGCCACAAGACCGAGTTCTTCGTTGGCCAGGATCCCGGCGGCATCTTCTGGTATCAAGCCTTTGAGCTTGCGTGGGACGAGACAAGGCGCCTTACCCTGACGGAGACCGGAGCGTTCGAGCTGCGGCTAGAGGGCCTCACTCCGAACACGCAATATGAATTCAAGGCCGTCGCGGAACGGGAAGACGCTCCGCCTATCGAAAGCAGCGCCGGGACCTTCATAACCGGCGGCCAATTGGCTCGGCCGAAGTGAATTGACTGGGACAGAGCGCGGCGTCGCGCGGGGGATGTGCGTGAAACAGCATTCCCATTCGAGCCCACTTTAGTGTTGCCCTAAGCAGACCCTGCCTTCAGGTTGTTAGGGACCCCATGCGTCGGTGCGAGCATCACAGCCCGAAGGGCTTGAAACATAATAGCCCAGGGCAATCGCCCTGGGAAAGTAAGGAACCTTATGTTCAGCCCTGAAAGGGCGCAACAAAGGCTCGCACCCGCCTGTAACGCCCTTTCAGGGCTAGTTGCAGGGGGCCTTTTTTCCCCAGGGCGATTGCCCTGGGCTGTTATGTTTTGGCCCTTATCAGGGCGGTCGAGGCTCACCATGAAACGTAGTTCTTGTCCAGCACGTCATATCAGGTTGGGCTGATTGATGCCTCACAATTAGGCGGCCCTACTCAACTGAATCGGCCTCACTTTTCGTGTATAAGACAACAATTCCCCCTTTGAACGTGGGGGAGCAAGGGGGATGTTGTTCCCTGGAGCAACCGCTTCCCCCGCTGGGGCCATGATCGTTGCTTGACAGAGGGCGGGCGCTTTTGATATAAGTTGTGTGGCGTTGGGGAGAGAGCGGTTTCCCCATGCCCAAATGCTGGCGTAGCTCAGTTGGTAGAGCAACGGATTTGTAATCCGTAGGTCGGGGGTTCGAAGCCCTTCGCCAGCTCCAAGAAGACCATTAGTTCAACCTTGAGTTTGTGTGGTGAGCTGCCCGAGCGGTCAAAGGGAACGGGCTGTAAACCCGTCGGCGTATGCCTTCGAAGGTTCGAATCCTTCGCTCACCACCATTTTATTATTCTCAAACGAAACCGTTCCGGGCGGGAATAGCTCAGTTGGCTAGAGCATCAGCCTTCCAAGCTGAGGGTCGCGGGTTCGAGTCCCGTTTCCCGCTCCAGTAGACATCTCGCGAGCCCGCGTAGCTCAGTTGGTAGAGCACCTCCATGGTAAGGAGGGGGTCACCAGTTCGAGTCTGGTCGTGGGCTCCATTTTCTCTTTCCAAACGGTCTTAAAGGGGGGCGGGGCCTTTGCATCTGTCCTGTAAAAGCCGCGTGATAAACGATATGGAGGGGTGACCTGCATGGCGAAGCAGAAATTTGAACGCACGAAGCCGCACGTCAACATCGGCACGGTTGGTCACGTGGACCACGGCAAGACCACGTTGACGAGCGCGATCACGAAGGCGCTTGCCGAGACGGGCGGCGCCACGTGGATGGAATTTGACAACATTGACAAGGATCCG
>PUOI01000597.1 GCA_003552765.1 Candidatus Hydrogenedentota bacterium
AGCACGTGGGTTCCATGGCCGTCTTCATCGTTCCAGACAGAGCTTCCGTCATCGGTAAAGTTTTCCCCGCGGCCGAACTTGTTGAGGTCCTGATGCATAGTGGGAGCCGCCGTCCCCACCATGAAGCCAGTGTCCATTATTCCAAGCGTGATGGGCGAGCCGGGGTAATTCGGCCGGATGTAGTCCGCGCCGATGGTGGGAGTGCTCTCATCATGCTTGGTGGAAACGGGGCTGCTGTAATCGATTCCATCCTCGAGCATGGGCTCGACAAACAACACGTAATCCAATTCCGTGATGGCATCCAGCGCTTCCCAGGCCCCACCATGCGGAATCATGGCGCGGTAGGACAACAAATCTTCATCAAAATCGCCCACTGTAGCGCCACGCGCCGAGAGTTCTTCCCTAAACCGTTCGTCGGGGTCCGCAAACAAGTTGATATGCACTGGAATCTGGGCCGGCACATCATCCCCCGCACGCTCCAAGTCATCCTGGAGCCGTTGGAGTTCCGGGCTTTGCTTGAGACTGGGCGGGCTGAAACCTACCCAATGCACGAACCCGAGTTCGCCCAACTCGGACTCCAGCTCTTCGGGGTCACGTTCGACGGACGTAGCGATCTTGTAGGCGCTCCCGTGATTATCAAGCACGCCCACGCTAATTTCGTCGAGTTGCTCGTAGTGGGGCTCCGCCAGATACTCATGCGAGATAAGAAAGCCATAGACTTCCTCGCGCCCCATTTCCTGCAATTCCGTCATGGCATCCCGAAACGCTGGATCCAGGGGAGCCTCGGGATCCAACTCGGGCTCGTATATCCCCCCGGAAAAACGCAACTCCCACCAATTCCTAACCGGCTGTTGCCCGTCGCGGGCAGCTTCACGGGAGAAGATAGGGGGTTCCGGAACCTCCGCCTGCGGCGCTCCCCTTTCCGGATCGTCATCCTCCTCGCCGTCCGGCTCGACGCCGGGATCCCGGAGGTCCGGCGGTTCCGTGGGCTCACTGTCCACGCCAGGCGCGCCGGACTGGGAGAATAGAAGCAGTTCGTCTTCCACGCGAGGCACCGCGTCCCAAAGCGTTGCCTCATCCGGCGGATCATCGGGTTGAGGGCATCCCACAAGGAGTGCGGCCAAGCCAACCGCGAGCACGGCCTGAACCATAACACTGCCGCGGCCACTGGACGGCCATCCCAATCGTTCAAGCCAACCCCTTTCAGGGGCAGGCTCCCCCATGTCGTGCGTCCTATTTGATATTCTGTTTCTCATTGTTCAGTCCTCCATTTCCGAAAGGTATCTCCACGTGTTAGACGGCGCCTACCAAGCCATGGGGCGCATCAACCCTGTACCCTGTTACAAGGTCGATAGTAGATGAAACTAGTACGGACGGACGGATATTCCTTATCGCGACAGCAATGTTTTTAGCCCATACGTAAAAGGAGGCATTTCACCGTATGGCGCAATACATGACCTACACAGTCAGTTTTTCGGATCCAGTCTCTGTCAACACAACGCCGAGAAGCCGCTGAGGTTCACAAAAGAGGTTCAGTGATTCTGCTCTTCCGCAGATTGGATAACAGGAGACTTGTTAGACTTGGCCGAACTACGGAGAGAGATATGCTAGATAAGAAGAATAAGTAAAGACGATTTTAGATGCGAAAGGAGAGTACTGCTCACACCATGCTAGGTACAGGAATCGGGGGAGGCTTTCGCCTCCCCCGCTACAGTTACGGGCCGGCAAGAGATCTTTCGCTCTTTTCTTAGAATATGGGAAAGATGGGATCCCACCACGGGGGCCTAATAATGATAGGACCGTCACCCTCCACACTTACGGTCACGGTGGTTTCCCACGTGCCGCCGTTCTCCGACCACGCCCGGAACCCGATGTCGTGGCTTCCGCCCGACTCAGCCTCAAAGGTCCAGTCAACGGTGCGGCGCCCCGCAGGGCCCTGTACGATGCTGCCCAGCGTAAACTCGCGGTTGGCGCCGAAGCTCATGGTGACACCGTCCTTCCGTGTCGTGCTGACATCAATAAGCTTGACCCCGTTCGGCAGCACGGTGTTTCTGAGATGTGCGCCAAACGCGACGTAGGAAGAACTCGACACGTTGGTCCTAACCACAAACGTATCTCCCACCCGTATGTCCCCATTGAGGACCGATGCGGACAACGCCATCTCAGGCTGGGTATCGCCCAGTATCACAACTGCGCCAATGCCAACGGGCAAAGAGTATCGGTGCCAATGCCGATGCGGCGCGTTGTAGGGCACGGCCTTGAGCCGCCAGCTTCCCGCCGCCGGCTCTTCGATGATCAGAGAAAGCACATTGTCCTGCCACGACCACTTGCGGTAAGGAGCAACATTTTCCCATGGATTTGCGGGACCGCCGTAGCGCGTGCCGGGAGGCTCGGCCCATAGCTCCAGGTCCCATCGTCTGGCCATGCTCGCCCCCGCGCTGGCGGGAGGCTCGTCCCATGTCATCACTACGACGAGACGCTTGGCGTCTTTCGGCACATGGATATCTCTGTGGATGTAGTTGTGCCTATGAACCGAGCCCGCACCCCAATACCCGAGCCATCCCCTAGGGTTGTTGCGCTGCCAATGGGCCTTGTAGGCAGATACTCGGCCAAGTCCGTACGTGTTGGCTTGACTGAGTGTTACGTCGTCCTCGTAAAGGCTGGCGGTGGCCATGAGCCATGCCCGGGCAAGGTGGGGCCGCCTGCGAAAAACGGGGTAGTGCTCCATCAAGCCAGCCGCTACCCCAGCCACATGAGGCGCCGCCATGCTGGTGCCGGACTTACCTATATATTCATCCGATGTACCCGCTCTAGCGGATTGGATCCATAGGCCGGGAGCCGTCAGGTTGGGTTTCACGCGATTGTCGGCGGTCGGCCCCCGGCTGCTTGAGGCCCTGATGGTCCCCACGTTCTGAAAGCCGTAATCGTAGACGCTGCCAACCGTTAGGGCGTTCTTGGCCACAGCGGGAGAGCCAATAGTCCCCGCGCCAGGCCCTGAGTTGCCCGCGGCGATCACAAAGAGGGGCCGGCGGTCCGCTTTCCACACATTCGCATCGAGTTTACGGGAGCTGCCGTCCGTGCCTGCCAACGCGCTTCCCCAGTATCCCCCGCCGCTGTAGTTGATGACGTGTGCGCCGCGGTTGGTTAACCAGTCCATGGCGTTCCTAGTCCACGACGTTAACCCGGATCCCGTTCCGGTGAACACCTGGGCCGCCTGAATACGTGTGGCGTTGGAACTGCCGAGTCCCGGCGCCACGCCGCGGTAACGGATATCCGCCGAGCCCGTCCCGGCGATCGTGCCCAGCACATGCGTGCCGTGTCCGTGCGTATCGTTCCACACAGAGGTTCCATCACTCGTGAAGTTACGGCCGTACCCCCACTTGTTGAGGTCCAAGTGCATCGTGGGCGCCGCGCTTCCCACCATGAAGCCGGTGTCCATGATGCCGAGCACAATCGGCGAACCGTCGTAGTTGGAACGGATGTAATCGCCCGCAATCATCGGAACGCTCTCGTCGTGCTTGGTTCGGACATCTTCGTCGGGATAGTCCAGCTCTATTTCGAATATGGGCTCGGCGAAGAGCACATAATCCAATCCCACCACCGCGTTGACGGCTTCCCAAGGTCCCATGACGCGATACGCCAGCAGATCCGGATCAAACTCGCCCACCCTTAACCCGTACTCCGCCTCCAACTCGTTCCGCCACTGTCCCTTGGGGTCCTCGTCAAACAAATTGAGATACAAGGGAACCTCGGCCGGCGCGTCCCGCTCGGAAATCTCCTCCAGCTCCTCCATGAGTTCTTGAAGTTCCGGACTCATTCGCAGATCGGGCGGTCCCAAGCCTACCCAATAGACAAATCCGAGTTCCGCAACCTTCTGGGCAGTCTCTAAAGGAGCCAGCGGAATGGCGATCTTGTACGCGTTATCGTGATCTCCAAGCACCCGCACCCCCAAATCCTCCAAGACTTCCCAGCCCGGCTCAGCCAGATACTCCTCCATCACTAGAAAAGCGTAAACCTCCTCTCGTCCCTCTTCGGCCAAGAGGCGGCTCACTTCTACGAGTTCCGGGTCCAATCCGGGCTCAGGCCGATGTACGCCGGAGGCGAAGCGCAGTTCCCGCCAATCGCGCTCGGGCTCTACGCCATCCCTGGCGTCTGCTCGCGAAAAAACGGGTGGATTGGGAACTTCCATCTCAACGAGTTCCACTTGATGATCGGGCAGCTCGCTAACGCCCTCGGGATCGGGAACTGGCTCTCGAACGTAATCGGGATCAAGGACCGCCGAATCTCTGGTCCGCAGATCAGATTGAGACGTCAAAAGCCACTCCGGCCCAACGCGCGGAACCGAGTCCATTAGGGAGGGTGTTTTGGGCGTATCAGGACGCCTGGGACATCCTACAATCAGGGCGGCGATCCCCATTACAATCACCGTAATGGTCAGCACTTTCAAGGCGGCGCCGATTGGCTGCCGAATTGAGTTTGGGCCCCACATGCGCGAAATCATGGCTCTCTCCTCTCCTAATTATTGACGAAAACCAATTACATGCTGACAGCATACTAAACTACTTACTATTTTACCCTACTATTTTTGTTTTGTAAAGAACCAGTTTTTAGTATTAGAAACCTTTCCTTTCTCAGTTTTGACCAGCAGAAGGGTAGAGGATTATATCGGGCAGCGTGCCAAAGCGGCCTTTATGGGAAGAGGGCCGGTGGGGGATCGCCGGGAGAAGGAACAGCGCGCGAAGCCAGCGCGGCGTTGCGCTGGACGTGTGCGCAAGGGTATGCTTGCCGCATCATTCCCAATGACCCCAGGCTTTGAATGGAGAGGCTCCGAATCCATGATCGACTTCTTGCAGCAACATGCCGAAGCAATCCTGTCCCGGGCGCTGGCCAATGGCGGCGATCTCGGTGAGATCTATTACGAAGAGAAGACCACGACCATGGCCGGCTTCGAGGACAACAAGACCGAACGCATCACGCAGGGGACCGATATCGGGGCGGGCATCCGCGTGCTGGCGGGGGATCGCACGTTGTACGCGCATTCTAACGATGTGTCGCTGGACGGGCTGCTCAAGGCGGCGGAGACCGTGGCGGACGGGATATCGGCGGAGAAAAGGGCGTATGACTTTGGCTTCACGCCGGAGCGTCACCAGATGCCGGTGAAGATCGCGCCAAACACCGTGGATACGCCGCGCAAACTCGAGCTGGTCCGGGCGGCCAACGGCGCGGCGCGGGCTGTTGATCCGCGCATTCGGCAAGTCGCGGTCACCTACGCGGACGCCTTGCGCCGGGTGATCATCGTGAATTCGGAAGGGCGTTTCGTGGAAGACCTTCGGCCGCAGGTCGTATTCATGGTCCAAGCGGTCGCGGCGGATAACGGCCTCATCCAAACCGGCTACGAACCCGCGGGCGGCGCGATGGGCTTTGAGCTGTTCGACGAAGTAAATCCGGAAACCTTGGCGGCGGAGGCGGCGCGGCGGGCCGTCCTGATGCTGGAGGCCGACCCCGCGCCCACGGGCCGCATGACGGTCGTGCTCAGCAGCGAGGCGGGCGGCACGATGATCCATGAAGCGGTGGGTCATGGGCTTGAGGCGGATCACATCGACAAGGGGTTGTCCAAGTATTGCGGCCGCCTAGGCGAAGCCATCGCCGTGCCGGGCGTGACCGTGGTGGACGACGCCACCTTGCCGCGCAAGCGGGGTACGGTGTCCGTCGATGACGAGGGCGAAGCGGGGCGCCGGACGGTGCTCATCGACCAAGGCGTGCTCGTGGGGTTCATGAACGACGCGCGCACCGCCCGAAGGATGGACATGGCGCCCACGGGCAACGGACGGCGGCAATCCTATCAGCACAAACCGATCCCGCGCATGACCAACACCTTCGTCGAACCCGGAACCGATGACCCCGCGGAGATTCTCGCCTCGGCGGAATCCGGCCTGTTTGTACGCAAGATGGGCGGCGGTCAGGTGAATCCGCTCAACGGCGATTACGTCTTCGACGTGAGCGAGGGCTACCTCATCCGCAACGGAAAGGCGGAGACACCCGTGCGCGGGGCCAATCTCATCGGCAACGGGCCGGACACCCTCCAAGCGGTCGAGATGATCGGCAATGACCTCGGGTTCGCCATCGGGACCTGCGGAAAGGCCGGGCAGGGTGTGCCCGTAAGCGACGCCCAGCCCACCATGCGCATCCGCGAACTTACCATCGGCGGCACGGCGGGCTGAGCGGTTTCACGCAGCCATGTGTGTGGTCCATCGTTGGCCAGCCCTGGTTCAATCCCGGGTTTGGCCCCAGATGACGTTTCGGTCGTAGGTCCGGCCTTCTCCATCAAAACGCCCGTGGATGTAGCCCCGGCCTCCGCTATAGATAGGCACGGCGTCCGGTTCGCCGCGCAGCGCGGCTTCCAAGGTAAGGAGCGCCAAGGGTTCCACAGCGTCAAAGTTCGCGTTGATGCGGTCCGCGCTCGGCAAGAAGAAGCCGTCGTGATACCGGCCGTCAACGATGTTATCCCCAATCGCTTCCGCCAGCTCAAGATAGGCGGGCTCATCGGCCGTGCGGGTTATCTCAAGAATGGCGAACAGAGCATCGGGATCGCTGCGGGAGGTGTCGAGGTTCACGTCGACCTCCTCCCCCGGCGCACTCCCCAGGTCGCCAAGGCCCAAACCCTGCGCCATGGACCGCACGGCGTCCCATAATGCGGGGTCTTCGGTGAGGCGATACGCGCGCGAATAGGAAAACAAGAACCCGCTGTCCGCCGTGCGCGGCGTAATCTCGGTCCCTTCGCTGCCATGATAGCCGGTGCGCTGGATGACGTGGCCGGTGAGATCCGTGCCGTCGGCCCACATCGGGCGGAAATGATTCTCCTCGGGCTCATAGGCATGCTCAAGGTAGGCTTTCATGCCATCCGTGGTCCACTCTAACAGTTGTTCGCCCTCGCCGCCCAAACGTTCGGCCAGTTCGAGCTGAATCAAGGCGTTGCCAACATAAATGCCCCGTGGCTGGTAGCCCCACAGCACCCAGCCTTCCCGGGCCACATCGCCAAACTCGTCTCCGAACTGATTCACGGCGCGATCCCCGTAGGTAGACCACGTCAACCGGTCTTCGAGCGGGCCGGTCTCGGGCGGCTCCTCGCGTTGCTCGGGCTTACTGTACTGATAGACGCCGAGGCCCGTGTCCGGATGGCGGGCGCGGACATACTGCTCGGCGAGGCGTTTGCTCCACGTCAATGCGCCTTCCTCGTCATTGATCGCATGCAAGATGCCTCCCGCATAGATGAGGTCCGAGCCGCAGTTGATGAAGGTGAGGCCTTGCCCCTCGTAGAAAGGTTCAGGCTGCTCGAACTCATTGTCCCAGAGATCGCCCATTGCTTCGCCATAGGGACCGTGGCGGTTCATATCGAGCCGGCCCCAGTCCATGATGTGGGCGTTCCAAAAGGCGCGAAGGAAGTCCACCGTGGCCTCGTGATCGACTTCGGCCATCAGCTCGTAATAGGGGAAGTTGTTCTTGAACTCGTGGCAATCCGCGTCGAAATGCCCCACCGGTTCGAGAGTGGCGAGATCAATGATTTGATGTCCGCCCCATCGCAACAGCCCGCATTCGCTTCGAAGCTCGTTAAAGTGATACTCGATGGCTTCCTCGGCGGCGGCGCGGTAGCGTTCCTCCCCCGTGAGGTTGCTGAGCCCCACCAGCGTGCGGAATAGATTCTGCTGACTGGCGAGATTGTGAACGATGAAGTGTTCGCCGTCGTACACCCATTCCACCGGTTCGCCCGTGTCGACATTGACGCCGTCGGCCAGCAACGGGGTCTCCTCCCCGCTCCACCGGTCTTGTCCCTTTTCGAGCACGGTGTCCGCAAAGGTTCGCACTGCGTCCAAGGCGCTCTCGGGCTCTTCGCCGGCCGCGGCGCAGGGGAGACACATCGCCCCCGCCAGAATGACTAAGCCCACCACTGCTCGCA
>PUOI01000534.1 GCA_003552765.1 Candidatus Hydrogenedentota bacterium
AGTTCTGCCGCGGAGCGATCCATCCCAGACGCCGCCGGGCCTGTTAGATCATTCCCGGCTGCCGAGCTTTCCGCCTCGGCGTCCGCCGTTTCCCAAACGGACAGGACCAGCTGCGAGATCGCGGCGCAAACACAGAAAGCCACAAACACACATGCGCCCATCACCGCCACTCGCCACGGCTTTCTCCGCCCTGCGCTCGCCATAGCTGAATCTCCTTTCCTGATGGGGTGGCCGCGAGCAGCGCCCATCTTCGCCATTTCCCGGATATGCGCCAGTCGTTGCCAAATCTGACGCGAGCCTCCGCAGTTGTTGGTTACTCAGTATATTCCGCAATAGATCCTTCGTCAACATATTTGGGTCGCGATTTGCCGTGAGCGGCGTATGCCTGCGAATGCCCCGTCGACGGGTAAGGCTCCGCTGAGAAGCGCCCCGCTGCCGCAGCATCTCTCTTCGTCGAACTCTCGATGCTCCCACGCCCTCGCCCAATGCACGAAGTTACGGGAAGACACTGACACCACTCCGTTGGAAAGGGAGGTGGCCTTGGAGTAAAATGCTTACAGTTCAAGACTGTCTGTTCGAGCGAGTGCTTTTTGTGGGGGTATGAATCCAGGGCCTGCTTAGGCTTTACCAATGACGAGGCCGTGCGCTTCAAACGGAGAGGGGGATACGTCATGACTGCATCTAGTTCTTCGAATGAGATGAACCGGCGTCAGTTCATCGTTAACGCGAGCGCGTTGACGGCTTTAGTGATGGCTGGGCCAGGCATCACGCGTTCGGGGCAAGCGGCCCACGCCCTGACTGAACCAGCGGCGTTTCCCCCGGACGAGCGTGAGCTTCGGGGCGGCTTGGCGGTGTGGATCGGGAGCGAGGAACCGGCCCCGCAATGGGCCCAGCGCCTTTTCGAGCTGCACGATCGGCACGGTGTGCTGGTGATGGGACTCCATCCCTCGGCGGAGGCCGTGGCGGAGGCGCGGGAGCACTTGAAACGGCGTGGCGTTTACGGGGAAGTCTCGGTCGACCATCTGAACGAGGCCTCTTCGGTGGGCATTCCGCTGATTGACGAATCGGTCAATCTGCTGGTGGTGGAAGAAGGCTCGCCATTCTCGGATGAAGAGATCGAGCGCGTTCTGACGCCATTGGGCGTGGCGGCGGTGAACACTGGCGGGGCCTGGGAAAAGATACAGAAGCCGTGGCCAGAGGACATCGGCGAGTGGACGCACTATCTGGGAGACGACACGAACAACGCGGTGGCGCGGGACAGCCGTGTTGCGCCGCCGCGGCATTTGCAATGGCAGGCGGGACCGCGGTGGAGCCGCCACCACGAGCACATGTCGAGCGTTTCCGCGACGGTGTCGGCCCAGGGCCGGCTATTCACGATATTGGACGAGGGGCCGCGCGAATCGCAATTGCTCCCGGCCGCATGGAAGCTGGTGGCGCGGGATGCTTTCAACGGAGCCCTTTTGTGGAAGCGTTCCATCGATCAATGGCAGTGCCATCTGTGGCCGTTGAAAAGCGGGCCGGCCAGTCTACCCCGGCGTCTGGTGGCGGTGGGGGATAAAGTATACGTCACCCTGGGCCTTGAGGCGCCGGTAACGGCGCTGGACGCCGCCACCGGGCGCACGTTGTGTGAATACGAGGGGACCGCTGGCGCCGAGGAGATCGTGTACAGCAACGGCGTGCTCCTTGTCCTGGTCAACCGGACTTCCCCAATTGATCTCGACGACGTTGACGTCGAGGAGTATCCCCCCGGCGACGACGGCGCCGCTCCCGAGGGCGCCTCGCCCGATGAGCGTGTGACATGGTCCGAGCCGATGGACCACCGGTGGGCGGCGGTGCGTTCGCCCCGCTGGGCCCATAGCGAACGCGTCATCATGGCGTTTGACGCGGATTCCGGGGAGGAATTGTGGAGCAAGGCGAACGGCGTGCTCCCCCTAACCTTGGCCGCCGATGGCGAGCGCGCCTACCATTGCGATAGCGGGACGCGCACGTTGATCGCCGTAGGCCTCAGGGACGGCCGCCAGCGTTGGGCTTCCGGCCCCTTGCCGGTATGGGAAGGCGTGCACGGGCAAGGATTGCACGCGTGGTTCGCGCCGACGCTGCTCGTCTATGATGGGGTGGTCATGTTCGCCGGCGGAGAGAACATGCACCTGGCGTACATGGGCTGGGGTCGCGAAGACCAAGGCGAGGATACGATGCGCGCCTTTGACGCCGCCACGGGCGAAGAGTTGTGGACGGCCGGGCATCCCTATAGCGGTTACAATTCGCCGCAGGATCTGTTCGCCGCTCGCGGCAAGGTTTGGGCGGGCGAGACAGCCCGGGGCGATCGCGAGGGCTACTACGCCGCCCATAATCTCCGCACCGGCGACATTGAAGAACAGTATCCGCCTGGTGTGGACACCTACTGGTTCCATCAGCGGTGTTACCGCGCGAAAGCCACGGAAAACTACATCCTGCCGTCGCGAACCGGCGTTGAGTTTATAGACATGGAGACGGGCGAGTGGACCATCCATCACTGGGTTCGCGGAGCCTGTCTTTATGGAGTCATGCCCGCCAACGGCATGCTCTACGCGACGCCACATCCCTGCGCGTGTTATTCCGAAGCGTTGCTCAAGGGCTTCGTCGCCCTGGCCCCGCCCTCTGCCTCGCGCCAAACGCCCGAAATAGCGGAAGGCCAGCGGTTGGAACGCGGCCCGGCGTACGAGGCAATATCCGAAGACGAGCAAGGGGAGAATGCGGCGGATTGGCCCACCTACCGGGGGGATGCGGCCCGCAGCGGCGCCTCAACCTCGGCCCCGTCCGTGAACCAGCGGCCAGCGTGGAGCGTCAAACTCGGCGAGCGTCTGACGCCTCCGATTGTGGCCAACGGCCGGCTGTTCGCCGCCGAGAAGGATCGCCACACGATACACGCGATGGACGCCGCCTCGGGGGAGCAGCTTTGGAGCTTCACGGCCGGAGGACGCATCGATTCGCCGCCCACCTATGACAAGGGCCGGCTGTTCTTTGGTTCGGCCGATGGCTATGTCTATTGCTTGCGCGCCCGTGATGGCGCCCTTGCCTGGCGCTATCTCGCCGCGCCCGCCGATCGGCGCATGGTGGCGCATGATCAAGTCGAGTCGTCTTGGCCGGTCCACGGGGCTGTTCTCGTGCAGGACGGCGCGGTCTCGTTGGTGGCCGGACGCTCGATGTTTGTCGATGGAGGCCTGCGCTTCCTGCGGCTCGATGCGGCGACCGGAGAAGTGTTGAGCGAAGAGATTTTCGATGACCGCGACCCCGAGACCGGCGAAAACCTCCAGGTTAATGTTCAAGGCTTGAGCATGCCCGTCGCCCTGCCCGACATCCTATCCAGTGACGGCGAGCGCCTGTATATGGGTTCCCAGGTCATGGATTTGGAGGGCGAGCGGCTGGAGCTGGGCCCAGGCGCTAGCGGCCATCCTCATTTGTTTGCCCCGTATGGCTTCACGGAGGATTCCTGGTTCCACCGTACGTATTGGGTGTACGCCGACCAGTTCCGCAGCGGCATCGGCAGCTTCCAGACCGGCAACGCGAATCCGGCCGGCCGCATCCTTGCGCACAACACATCCAAGGTGTTTGGCTACGGCCGCAAACCCGGATACTGGCAATGGTCGTCCGTGTTGGAGAATCATCTGTTTGGGGAACCCAAGGGCAACGGAGCCGTAGCCGCCATCTATTTTGACAATAGCCCCAGCCTCAATCCGGCGAACAAACCCTTGTCCATCGCCGCCTGGGTCAAGACCAACGAGCCGGACGGGACAATCCTGGTGCGCGGCGCCAATGTGTATGGCTATGCGCTGATTATCACCGGCGGCAAACCCGAGATGCTTCTGCGCATGGATGACACCACTCATAGCGCGGCTTCGGACGAACCCATTGGCGCGGACTGGACACACGTGGCCGGCGTGCTCCACGAGGACGGCCGCATGACCGTCTACGTGGATGGCCGTCTCACGGGCGAGGCCAGCGATGTGCCTCTGATTGATGGGGAACCATCGGTCCCCATGAAAATCGGCTACGACGACACCAATCAGTTGCGCGACGAGCCGCTGACGCCGTTCGAGGGGGTGCTGGATGAGGTCATGCTCTTCCACCGCGCGCTGAACGAGGAAGAGATCGCCGCGTTAGCGGACCCCGAGGCGGCATTGAGTGATGAGATGCGCGAGGAACACGTCCTCCACATGACCTTCGAGGGCGGAACGTTTCGCGATGGGTCGGGCGCTGGGAACCACGGCAGCGGACCAAGGGAAGCCGGCTTTGAGATCGCGGCGGGACCAGACGGAGGGGATGCGGTGCGGTTCAAGCAACCCTCCTCATGGAGTCAAGAGGTCCCCATGCTGGTGCGGGCGATGTGCTTGGCCGAAGACGTGCTGTTTATTGCCGGCCCGCCCGATCTCGTGGACGAACCAGCTGCCTACGACACCTTCGACGAGCCCGAAACCCAAGCCAAGCTGGCGGAGCAGGAACGCGCGTTCCGCGGCGAAGCGGGCGCGCTGTTCCACGCCGTGGACGCAGAGACCGGCGAAACACTGGCCGAGTACCCGCTTGACGCGCCGCCCGTCTTCGACAGTCTCATTACCGCCGCCGGACATCTGTTCCTAACGACCGTGGATGGCCGGGTGCTTGCCTATGGGCCAGCGGAAGAGCCGGGGTAGAAGGGGCAACTCACGGACTCCAGTGAGCGGTGTCATGCCGCTGTAGGTGATGCCGGACTTGCCTTGGCCATGCGGACTGCTATCGCCGGACGCTTCGCGGGCAGCCCGTGCCGGTGCTCTCCTTGGGCGCGTGCTCTTCCCAGACGCCCGGGATGCGGCTCTGACAGCTGGGGCAGTGGGAATCCACCATTCGGTTTTCGGTGACGTGGAACCCGTAGCGCCGGATGAGCAGGTCTCCGCAGGAAGGGCAGTAGGTGTGCTCGCGGTCGCCGACGCGGCCCGGCAGATTGCCGGGATACACGAAGTTCAGCCCCTCTTCCTTGCCGATGTCATGGGCGCGAATCAACTGGCTCACCGGGGTGGCGGGGGGATCGGTCATCTTGTAATCGGGATGAAACGCGGTGATGTGCCACGGGATGTCGGGCGATACGCCGGCAAGGAACCGCGCCATCCCGCGGTATTCTTCCTCGTTGTCGTTGAACTCCGGCACGATGAGGGTGACCACCTCGACCCAGAAACCGCGCTCCACGGTCATCTCGATGGCGCGCAGGACGTTGCTCAACACGCCGCCCAATTTGCGGTATTTCTTGTCGTCAAAGCCCTTGAGGTCGATCTTGTAGAGATCGGTGTAGGGGCGAATGAAGTCGAGGCATTCCGCCGTCGCGTTGCCGTTGCTGACGAATCCGCACACAATGCCCTGTTCCCGGGCCTTCTTGAACACTTCCACGGCCCAATCCGCCGTGATCAGGGGCTCATTGTACGTGCTCACCATAACCGGCGCGCCATGCCGCACGGCCAGTCCCGCCAGTTCCTCCGGCGTGCTCACCTCGGGAATCGCCACGGCCTCATCGTCGCGCAACGCCTGGCTAGTCACCCAGTTCTGGCAATACGAACAATGGAAATCGCATCCCAGCATACCGAAAGACAGCGCGTCACGGCCGGGGAAAGCGTGGTAGAACGGCTTCTTTTCGATGGGATCCACTTGGAGACCGGCGACATAATTGGCCGGTACGCGGAGTTCGCCTCCATCGTTGAACCGGACTCGGCATATGCCGGCCTTTCCTTCGCGGATGAGACACCGATGCCCGCACGCCACACACCGCACGGCCCCCTCTTCCCCGGCCGTCTGAACCAGTTCCGGGGCCGACGGCATGGTGTGTTTCTTCAATAGCTCGCGAAGACTCTTCGTATCGTACATGGCCTGGAAATCCTCCTTGGCCGCCGCGCAATATCCATCACTCTATCATCTTCATTGTAGCATGGGGACGGGGTGCGTTGCCGCGCTCAGCCTTCCATGCTCTCGCGAATGCGGAGGTAGGAGCCGTAGCGCTGTTGGGGGATGGCCCCGGTTTCAACGGCTTCCAGCACCGCGCAACCGGGTTCGCAGGTGTGGGTGCAATCCCGGAACTTGCAGGCGCGGGCATGGGGTTCGATTTCGGGAAAGTAGAAGGCCAATTCCTCGGGAGAGACGCCCGAAATGCCCAGTTTGCGGATGCCCGGCGTGTCGATGATGCGGATATTGTTGAAGGCATAGAGGCGGGCGGTGGTGGTCGTGTGGCGGCCCTTTTCGTTGAAGTTGCTCACTTCCTGGGTTTCGATGTCCAGGGAAGGTTCGAGGGCGTTGAGCAGGGAGGATTTCCCCACGCCCGAGGCCCCCGCCAACACGCTGAACCGGCCTTCCAGGGCTTGGCGCAACTCGTCCAGTCCGCGTCCGTCCTCGCAACTCGTCAGAAGTATGGGGATTCCCAGTTCGCGGTACGGCTCCAGCTCGGCCGGCTCGTGCTTCACGAGATCCATCTTGTTGACGCACAGCACCGGCTCCACGCCGCCGGCTTGCGCGCAAATCATGTAGCGATCGACGATGCCGCGCTTGAACTTGGGCCGGGCGGCGGCCGTGGTGATGATGAGGCGATCGACATTGGCCGCCACGACCTGTTCATAGCGCTGGCCCCTGGCCCCCACGAGGCGGCTCAGGCGGGTGCTGCGCGGCGCGAGACCGGTGACGTGGCCTTCGCCATGCTCGAAGCGGACCGCAACTTGGTCGCCGGGCGCAAGGGAGGCGGCGCGGCCAACGGAATCCGAAACCCGGCAGAGGTGTTCGGCATTGTCGATCCAGACATAGGCCAAGCTCCCGTACGGGCTCACCACCAGCCCGTTGGCCTCCGAGAGGTCAATGGCCGCTTGGAGCTGGTCCTCCGCTCCGTCCTCGCCGGCCCCATCCGCCCGCACCGGCTCGCCGCTAAAGGTGTCGGACGTTGCGTGCCACCGGCGGTCGCGCACGCGTTTCTTCTTGCGTTTCTTTCCCGGCAATGGGGTTCCCTACCTTGTCGAAAGGCAACACTTTTTGAGGCAGGCATGCCGCCTAGACTGCGAACGCCAAGGGAAGGCGGCGGCCCCCGGGGTTCGTGAGATTACGCGTACAGCGTTTTGCATCCCCCCGTGCATCCCCGCCGCTAAATCCGGCTTACGCCTATTGACGACAAGGCGATCCGCAACTGGTCGCAGTCCGCGAAACGCTTTTCCGGTTTCTTCTCCAAGAGCCGCATAATGAGGTCGCCCAAGGATTGCGGGCACCGGTGGTTGACGAGGGTAGGGTGATCGGGCTTGACCTTGAGATGAAGGTGATAGATTTTTTGCAGGCTGTCGACCTGAAATGGGTATTGGCCCGTGAACATGAAATAGAACGTGATCCCCAGCGCGTACTGGTCGCTCTTGGGCGTGGCTTTCTCTTTTTGGATGAGTTCGGGCGCCACGAACATCGGCGTCACCAACTCCGTGATGCTGGCGCCAAAGAACGCGAGGATGCGGCTGCGCGCGAGGGAGTAGTCGGTGATCTTCACCTGCCCCTTCCGGGTGAAGAGGACGTTGCTGGGCTTGATGTCGTGATGCACCAGCCCCTGTTCGTGGATGTACTGAAGTCCGTTGCACATCTGCGCGGCCACCACGAGGCGTTCCTGCAGGTTCCAGGGCCGGTTCATCACGTACCAGCGCAGGTCAGGCCCATCCACGTATTCCAGCACCAGGCACTCACCCTCGTCGCCGCTCAAGAACTCATAGAGATGGGCCACATTCTCGTGCTTGAGCTTGCTCATGCTCCTGACGTTGCGCTCCATCTCCTTGATGTGCGCGCGGTTCACGAAGAAGGTGCTATGAAACAACTTGAGCGCGCGGACTTCCCCCGTCTTGTTGTCCACGCCGCGGTACACCACGCCCGATCCCCCCCGGCCAAGTACCCGGTCCACCTTGAAACGGTAAAGGCGGTTAATGGCTGGGGCATG
>PUOI01000298.1 GCA_003552765.1 Candidatus Hydrogenedentota bacterium
GCCTTATCCAAATACGTAAGCACAGACCGTTCCGATAGCGACGCAAAAGCGCTAGGCGCATGGAGAGCGAGATAATCAAACCCGGTGAAGTTAAGCCGGGGCAGCTTGTCTATCAACGAGGGAAGCTCCGTGTCCCTCAGGGCCGACACTTCGACCGCATCAGCCGAACTTCCCCGGATCAACGCCAGGCCTTGCTCCACGTCCCCTTTTGCTACCGCCCCTGTACTAAATCCGAATTGCATATCAGAATACCCCGTATGTTCGGGTAAGTTCACGTAACTCCTCGGTCTCAAAGAACAGGTTCTCAAGGCCGTTCTGAAAGTTGTCACTAAGCTCTTTGATGTTCTGCCATACATCAACATCTCGGCGCTTTAGTCTCTTTCTATTTTCGCGATTACCCATTATGTCCAGAAATTTATCGTAACTTCCGACTATCTTTGTGGCTAATTCCTCTCTTCTATCCGAAAGGCTAAGAAGGAACTTGGCCATTATCTCCAACGGAGTAAGGCTAAAGGATGACTTCAATTTCTCATGAATTGGATCGGAACACTTATCAAGCTGCAAGCATACGAGGAGGCCAGCGGCAAAGATAAGCTTACGCGATATGCGCAATTTCGCGTTGCGTTCGCCCCATTTATCGCCTCCTTGCTCCCATTCCTTCCAGGCAAAATCCACGCACATTGTACGCCAATAGCGCACGATATCGTTAAGAAGAAATCTAGGGACTGTGGCTTGGTGCGAAGTCCCGCTCTCTAAGTAACGCTTGAGCACCATATCGATGACTCGTGAGTACGGCCCGTCTGGGGAGTCGTTTCCAACAGGTTTTGCTTCTAAAAGCAGAAGAATCCGCTGCGTGATGTTCCTGTTGGTGTCGTTCTCGCCGCCGATATGATGGAGGATATCGTGACTAAAAGTCATTCGTCCGAAGATGCCTGTTCTTCCGGGCTCCGCAAACTCTCTTGCTTTAAGACAGTCTGAAATTCCCCTTATAAGCTTTGAATGCTCGAGATCGGCGCGGCCATCCACGAGCAACGTCCAGTCAATATCACTGCTGGGAGTCCATTCATCCCTGCCCAGAGACCCAAAAACAACCATGTCGCTTTCCGGCGTTCCGTCATCCGAGTAAACTCCAGGGAATCCAAAACCTAGGTCATTCTCAAGAATGTCACGTATGTTTGCCCGCCGTTCCTCGGCATTCTTCCGCGCTTTGGTTATGTTTGACCAAGAGGCGTTACATATGTCCGCGAGTTGCTCAACGTATGTCATCAGGACATCCTCCGCGCCTTCCACTCATTCCCCGGCGGCTTCGGCGCCGGTGGAGAAGGGCGCATCCTCGCCAGTCCATATGATTTCGTTGTCAAGCAGGGGCAAATCCGTGTCGAAGACATCGTTCAGCACAATGCGGAAAACATTGACCAAACTGAGTTCCCCGTCGAGCGCGGCCTGAGTTTCCTCCGCCATGCCGGGAATGTGGACCATGGTGAGATTCGCCAGCGCTTCGTCAGGAGGGCGGGCGGCCAATTCGGTGTGAAGCACACCCGTTCCCTTGGTGGAGGTGACCACAATGACCGGCGGCTGGGACGAATGCTCGAACACCGCCTCCACGAACTGACTTAGTTCTTGGTTGGCGTAATGCACTTGCTCGCGATAGGCGCGGATGTAGTCGGGCCAGCTGAGCTGGAAAAAGGGCGTCCGCTGGCGTGCGTCTTCAATCGGCATGTCCGCCCGGCCGCCGCGGCGGTCAAACAGGAACGGGGGACCTGGCATACTCACGTACGCGTGCACAAAACGCGGACCGTTGGACTCATCCTGAGCGATTTCCCGCAGACCATCGAAAACGTAATGGATGCGTCTGCGTTCGACCACTTCCCGCAGGTTGAGCGGCTCCTGATGGCGGGCATAGTTCCAGAGTTGAAGGGTGCGGGCCGCAAAGGTCCGATTGGCGAAGACCATTTCGAACTCACTAAGCACATCGTGCGGCCGTATATAGAGATCGACATCGCCTCGGGGTTCGAGCAGTTCCATCCCCGGCGGCAACGCAATGAGATCATATCCCGCCCGGCGCAAGGTTCTGTATAGCCGGTTTCCGTGATACAACTCGGCCACATCGCGCAAGTCCGCCCCGGCGCGCACCGTTTCCGGCGCCAGCGTGTGGAGATAGTCGAAGTTCATGCAGGCGGCAAGGGAAAGCAGCGTTGAGGGGTAATTGGCGAAGCTCGAATTGGCGACGTGAAAGCCTTTGGCCGTCATGCCCTGTAGAAAGGGGTGGTTGTTGTAGCCATATACATTGCGCAGCACGTCTTGCCCAGTATAGCCATCCAGCGTAAGAACATAGATGTCCGGGTATTCGGGGCTGGATTCAATGGCTTCAAGCCCGGCTGGGAGTTCCGGCGGCTCCCGCAGGATGGGCGCCTCCAAGTTAAAGGCTACGTTGGCAATGGAAAGGCCCAGCAATGCGGCGGCGAACCAGTTGGCTGTCCGGGTCAGCAGCACGAAACCGCCGCGCCGGAGCAACAGGTAAACCACCACGACCGCGGCGGCCAGCAAGTAGAACGCGATCATCCAGGCTGTGCCGCGGCCCAAGGCCGGGGCGGCGAGCCATTCCACGATAGCGGGCAGAAGCAAGGCAAAGGCCACCAGCCCGGCCGCAAAATGTCGCCAACTGGGCCTTCTGCGCCGCCAACGGTAGATAGCGTAACATCCCCCCGCCGTGGCCAAGGCGTAAAGCGAGAAGAAGATGGGGTTGGCTGTATCGTCCACCCTAGGGGTGACCCATGCGATGGCGTATTCCAGCACGCTCCAACCCGACAAGCCCGTGAGCACCAACACGGACGTAATAATTCCCGCCCGGTGTGGCTGCCGCAACAAGGCCCAGAGCAAAAGCCAGACCAGCATCGCGCTGCCCACCAAGACAAGGGCGGGACGGATCAAGGCGATGGGGGGCGTCTTGTCTAGATTGTGCGCGTAAAGCCCCAGCAGGGGGTACAAGGCAAAAAAATAGGGGTGCAGCACCAGCACGGGATAGCGCCGCAGACGCGCCAAGGCCTGCCTGGCGCGCGGGGAGGCAAGCGGCGTGTAGTTGGGATCCATTGCGTCAGCTGGTGACAATTGACTTACTTAAACTCCGTGATTATCGTACACATAAACCATACGCCCCCCATTGACCGAAACCCGCTCTCGCCCGGCCAAAGGGGGCGTCCCATGCACAAGCATTGTACACGCTTTGAACCTTGGGGCAAAGCTCGCCCCGAAAGACGCGGTGACAGCGTCTTTGCTCCCAAAGACAATAACACAGGAATTCCATGAAAATAGGCTTCGATGTCAGCCCATTAACGGCTCACCGGACGGGGGTGGGCAACTATTGCTATTACTTGCTGAAACACCTCCTGGAGTTGGCCGAGGGCCACGAATTCCGGGGGTTCGCCTCCGGCCGCGCGCCGATGGAGTTGGGGGAACTCGCCGATAGACTGCCCGTCCGCCGGGTCCCCGTACCCACCCGGCTTCTGTATAAAAGTTGGGACTGGTTTGGGGCGCCCGCCATGGAGCGTTTTCTTGGCGCGGTGGACGTGTACCACGCCACGAACTATTTCTTGCCGCCCACGCGCCGCGCCCGGCGGGTGGTGACCATTCACGATTTGGCGTTCCTTGCCGTGCCGGCGTTGTGCAGCCCCTCGATTGTTGGCCCTTTCGCGCGGGGAATCCGGCGTTTCGCCAGGGGGGCGGACGCGATCATGGCGTATTCGGAGTCGACCAAGGCGGATATCGTGACGTATCTGGAGGTATCGCCAGAGCGCGTCACGGTGGCCCCCATGGCGGTGGATGAGGGGTTCCAGCCCATGGAGCGGGAAGAAGCGGAACTTCTGGTAAAAGAGCGCTTTGGCGTGGAGCCGCCGTTCTTGCTGTTCGTGAGCACGCTGGAGCCGCGCAAGAATGTCGTGGGCCTCATTGAGGCGTTCAAGCGTTTGGTGGACGAGATTCCGCACAACCTTGTGCTCGTGGGCTCGGTGGGCTGGAACGCGGAACCCATTCTGGAGGCCATGGCGCATCCCAGCGTGAAAAACCGCATCATCCGCCCCGGCTTCGTGAAACACCTCGAATTACCCGCCTTTTATTGCGCGGCGGATGCATTTGTCTTTCCCACCCATTACGAGGGGTTCGGATTGCCCCTGCTGGAGGCGCTTACCTGCGGCTGCCCCGTGGTGGCGGCGGACAATTCCTCGGTTCCGGAGGTAACGGGCGGCGCGGCCCTGCTCAGCAGCTCCCACGATAGCGAGGCCGTGGCGGAAAACGTGCGGCGGATCCTCCACGATCAGGACTTACGGGAATCGCTGATTGCGTGCGGTAAGGAACACGCGGCTGGATTTAGCTGGCGCGCCTGCGCGGCGCGAACCCTGGAAGTCTACGAGCAGCTCACGGGATGAGGCGCGATCACGCTCATTCTATCAACCGCAAGACATTCCCCTTACAGTTCCAGCAAAGTATTCAGCAAATCGCGCGTTTCGTTGAGCACGGTTTCGGGTTGGGCGTCACTGGCGGTCAGCTCAATGGCGGGGGTTTTCTTCCAAGAGAAGGTGATGCGCCTACCGTAACGCTGCTCCAATTCGCCCTTGGCTCTGCCTTCGTGGAAGCGGCCGGAGTCCAGCTCGATGACCACGGTCTGTTTGCCGCCCACGATGCGTTTCGCGCCGAGTTCCGCCGCCAAAGTCCGCACGCGCATGACATCGAGCAATCGCTTCACGGGGGCGGGCGGAGCGCCGAACCGGTCCGCCAGTTCGTCGCGCATCTCGTTCACGTCCTCCGTGGTGTGTACGCCGCTGATTCGCTTGTACAGCGTGATCTTCTGTCCTTCATCCGGCACGTAGCCCGGCGGAATGTGCGCGTCCACGGGGAAATCGAACGGCGGTAGCGTGGCGCGGCGGACGGGTTCGCCCTTGATCTCGGCGACGGCTTCTTGCACCAGTTGGGTATAGGTTTCGTACCCCACGGCCGCGATGTTGCCGTGCTGTTCGGCGCCGAGAAGATTGCCGCAGCCCCGGATTTCCATGTCGCGCATGGCGATGCGCAGACCCGAGCCGAGACTGGAGAACTCTTGCAGGGCCTTGAGGCGTTTCTGAGCGTCCTCGCTCAAGGCGCGATCGCCGGGGATGAGCAGATACGCGAAGGCCCGGTGTTTGTAGCGCCCCACGCGGCCCCGGAGCTGATACAGCTCGGAAAGGCCGAAATGATCGGCGTTGTTGATGATGATCGTATTCGCGTTGGGGATGTCCAGGCCGGATCCGATGATGGTCGTGCAGACGAGCACGTCCAACTCATGGCGCACGAAGGAGGTCATCACGGCTTCGAGGTCTTTCTCGGCCATCTGGCCATGGCCCAAGCCCACGCGCGCTTCTGGCACGAGCCTGCGCACGAGGTCCACGTAGGGTTGGATGGTCTGGACCCGGTTGTGGACGAAGAAGACTTGGCCTTCACGGGCGAGTTCGCGGCGGATCGCTTCCTCGATGAGCTGCTCGTCAAAGGCTTCGATGCAGGTATGGATGGGAAGCCGGTCGTTGGGCGCGGTGTTGATCACGCTCATGTCGCGCACCCCCATGAGCGACATGTTGAGCGTCCGCGGGATGGGGGTAGCGCTTAGCGTGATCACATCGACCTGGGTGCGGAGTTCCTTCAGCTTTTCCTTTTGCTTCACGCCAAAGCGCTGTTCCTCATCAATAATGAGGAGCCCCAGGTTCTTGAACTGAATGTCCTTGGATAGCAGCCGGTGCGTGCCGACGACGATTTCAACTTCGCCCGATTTGAGGCGTTCCGAGACGCGCTTGAGTTCCGCGGAGGACCGGAACCGGCTCATCATCTCGACCGTGGTGGGGTAGTCGGCCAAGCGTTCGCGGAAGTTGAGGTAGTGTTGTTCGGCGAGTACAGTGGTGGGCACAAGGATGCAGACCTGTTTGCCGTCCATTACCGCCTTGAACGCCGCCCGCAAGGCCACTTCCGTCTTGCCGTAGCCCACATCGCCGCACACGAGACGGTCCATCGGCCGGGGCTGCTCCATGTCGCCCTTGACTTCCGTGATGGCCCGCGCCTGGTCGGGCGTCTCGTCATAGGGGAAGCTGTCCTCGAACTCCACCTGCCAGTGCGTGTCTTGCGAGAAGGCCGCGCCCTCTTCGCTCTCCCGCCGGGCGTAAAGTTTCAGGAGTTCGTCCGTCATGTCTTGTACGGACTTCTTGACCTTCGCCTTCGTCTTGGCCCACGTCGCGCCGCCCAGGCGGTCGATCTTGGGGGCCGCTCCGTCGCCGCCGGTATACTTCTGAATGCTGTCAATATGCGTCGCCGGGACGTACACGGTGTCGCCCCCGGCGTATTTCAAGGTCAGGAAATCGCCAGCTTTTCCTTCAAAACGCCTCAGCCCCAAATATCGGCCGATGCCATGTTCCTCGTGGACGATGTAATCGCCGATCTTGAGGTCGCTGAACGCGGTGAGCGCGCTGCCCGCCTCGAAGCGGCGGCGTTTCCGGCGCACGTAATGACGGCCGAAAAGCTCGCGCTCGCTGAGAATGGCCAAGCTATCCTGTTGCGATACAAACCCCGCTTGGAGCTGGCCCAATTCCACGCGAAGATCAAACTTGTCTTGTCCAGGCCGGTAACCGCGTTCCTGCAACAACTCAAAGAGACGGCGGCGTTCGCCCGAATTGTTACAGAACAACACCACCGAATAGCCGCGCTGATCCCATTGTTCAAGCTGCTTCCAGAATCCCTCGGCGTCTCCTTGCCAGCCAGAAATGGCGTGCATTGGCGCGTTGATCCGGACCACGCCATTGTCCGAGGCGTGCGGCATCTGCGCGACATGCACTTGCGTTCGCGTGGCGAGGTGCTTCTCCACTTCGTCCCACGTCAGGAAAAACGGGCGGTCGCCAAACTGTTCAGCGAGTAGCCCCGCCTCTTCCCGCAGCGCCATGGGTTCGTCCAAAACAATGAGCGTATCGTCAGGCAAGTAATCCGTGATGACCGCGAGGTTTTGGGGATCTTGTCCATGGCTGGTGAGGAGGGCTTTCTCGGAGCGCGGCAGAATCATGATGGATTCGGTGTGCTCAATGCTGCGTTGCGTCTCGGGCTCGAAGCGCCGGATGGATTCAATCTCGTCACCGAAAAATTCGATGCGGTACGGAAGCTCGGCCGAGACCGGGAACACATCGAATATGCCGCCGCGCACGCTGACTTGGCCCCGCTGCTCGACCATTACCTCGCGGCTGTAGCCCAGCCCCACCAATTCCTCCGCCAACCCCTCGAGATCATACTCATCCCCCACGCTAAGGCGCATGGTTTGGGATTCGAGCTGTTCCCGGCGGATAACGCATTGGAGAAACGACCGCACTGGGGCGGCGGCGTAGCGGCTTTCACCGGTGTGAAATGCTTCGGAAAGGCGTTGCAGCGTATGCATCCGCTCGGCGACAATATCATCGGATGGGGCCATGACGTCGGTGGGCAACACTTCCCACGCGGGCAAGTGCATCGCCTGCTCAGCCCCAGCGAAGCTCATGAGGTCCTCGTGGACCGCCTCGGCTTCAATCCGGCCCCGCGTGACGATCAGCAGGGGCCGCTCCAAGGCTTGGGCGAGCTGCACGGCGAGAAGCGTCTTGGCGGATCCCCACAACCCCACCGCTTGAAAACGGCGGTGCTCTTCCTTGCGAATATGGCGCAGAATAGATGAAACGGCGTCGAGTGTTGGCAGTTCCATGGGCATGAAAAGCAGATCTCAGCAGGAATGGGGTGCAACTACCTTCAAGTATAGCCAATCCACGTCCCCGCTGTCGAATTGCTGAGCGTCTGAAATGCCCGCCGTGCTACTGAGCCGCCAATCACCCTCCCTTGAGGTAAGGTCCATTCGCGCCGGCAGCGTCTTGTA
>PUOI01000446.1 GCA_003552765.1 Candidatus Hydrogenedentota bacterium
AACGGCTTCTAGTGGAGCGTCAAGCCTAGAACCTGTTGATGGCCAAAGTGAACGCGGTAAGAGGTGGCATGGCCTTCTAGGCCATGAATCACGGGCTGGAAGCCCGTGGCAACAAAAATGCCCGGAACCGTGGCGAACACATCTGGTGTGCCTGCTGCCGGAGAGTTTATGGGACACGCGTTATGCATGAGCATGCCTCCGGCCTTATCCCCGTGAAAGCGGGGACGATGGTTGGGATTGGGATTACCCACACGTTTAGCGCTGACCAAGTACCAGGGCATACTTCCTTCGGGGCGTTAGGGTAAGCGCCCGGCGGGGTGGTTGTAAGGATGGGGAGTAGATATGCGGAAGCTTATTCTGAGTTGCGTCTGCGGGCAGCGAATGCAGGTGCCGCGTTCAGCCATTGGCCGGACGGGCTTGTGTCCGAGCTGCGGCGCGGCGGTGCCGATTACAGCTGAAAACACCACCCAGGCGTCGGTAAGAGGCGCCGGGCCCGACACCGCCCCGCCAACCGGCGCCTCGAAAAGCGCATGGAGCGGCGCGCGGCGGACTCCAACCGAGGACGCCAAACGCAAGTTTGGCGAGGCGGTGGACCTATATTACCGGCGCCACTACGCGGAGGCGTTGGCCATCTTTAATGGGCTGGCCCAACAGTTTCCGGGCAACTCCGAGATAGAACGCGGACGGGATCAATGCCTGGCGGCTTTGCGCGGCGCGGGCGGCTACGAGGGGGCTTTTTCCCAGGACAGGTACCTGTCTTTGCCCGGAGGCGGCGCGGAGCCCAACGGGCAACTCGATGAGAGCACCGTGCGGCGGGTCATCCTTGAGAGACTGCTCCACAGCGTCAGCGAGCAGGTCCAGCTACAAGCCGCGGAACTCGCATGCAAGCTCCTCGGTTTGTTGGAGGGCGGCGTCCAGCGCCCGCCTGCGGAAACGTCAGGCGCCCAGGGGACGCCCGGTTCCGCCGCTTCCATGCAGCCGTCTTGGGACGGCGGCGATGGATGCATATCCTATCCCCGCAGCATCCACAAGCCCTGATTTCACGTTAGTACACTGTCCGTCTTTAGACTGTGGGCAGCGCTTATGCTTGGCGTTACGCAGCACGGGCTTCCAGCCCGTGATTCATGGCCTGGAAGGCCATGCCACCTCCAAGCGCATTCACTTCGGCGGTCAACATGTTTGGGCTTGGCGTGCTACCAGCCGGGTCAAGCGGCTCATTGAACGCCCCCTCAACCCGTTTGGGTGGAGGGGGCGTTTTCATTCACCGCCTGTAACTGGCTCGCATCAGAAACGCCAGTCCGGATCAATTTCTTGGATTTGATGTCCGGCTTCCGGGTGTTCGGGCGGCTCTTCCAACTCGAGGTCCGGGGCCCCGTGGATGCGTATCCACGTATCCTGCATCCCCTCCTCGGGATCGACAAACACAGGGAAGACGTCGTGAGCATAAATGGGGCTCGTCAAAGCATAAACCTCCAAGGGACCAAAGCCCCGTTCTTGGGGAATATCCACAATCCGGACTTGATACCTGGCATATTGTTCCGGCATTTGCGTGAACCGGGTTAGCCAGTTGTCTTCCTCTATGACCTTGGATATTATGGGCCGGCCATCCAAAAGCACTTGCAGCTTCTTGCCCCGGGCGCCGCTCACGAGCACTTCAAAGTCCGTTGGAACGCCCAAGGGAATCATCCCCCCTATCGTGACGTCGACCTGTCCCGTCTGGGCGCCGTCGGCATGGAAACGCACGATGGGTCCATCGGGATCGCGGCTTATGTAGGTGCGTCCCATGCGGATGCCCTCCAGGATCCCTTCAACCGAGAGTTCCTCGGCATAGACATGGGTGGCTGGTTCGCCCAAGGGGATATGAGGTCCCCCTGACATGCTTCCGCCAATGACACCCGCCCGAAGTCCGCGCTGCAACTCGTAGTTATGGAAAACCGCGGCCTGGCCGTTCGCCGACAACCCGCCCGTGGCAGCGGCTTGAGCGACCGAATGCACAAGCGGACCTGAGTCGCCCTGTTCCCGCTCCCGGCTCTCCTCGTCAAGATGTTCCAGCGATAGCGGAGGCACGCCCCGCCAATCCCGGAGCCATACTTCCACGGCGTTGGCGAAGTTCAGGCCCCATTGCCAGGGGGCGGCGGGGAACGTGGGATGCGCGACAACGAAGGCGCCGCCTTGGACCTGCACCAGACGCGCGAGCGCCTGGGCCTCGATCCGGCTATGCGTGAGATGGGGAAACGTGCGCGGCCCGTAGATCAGCGCCACGCCCCGGTCATCGGTTCCCCATTCCATGGCGGGAATCAAGACCACGTCATCCGAATGGTACGCGGGATCCTCAATGCTTTGCATGGTGTTTCGGTCGGTAATGGCCAGAAAATCCAGTCCGCGCCCCTCGGCCCGTTCGATGAGTTCCCCCACGGATTCTGTCCCGCCGCCGTATTCAGAGCGCGCATGCAGCTCGCCTCTATACCATCCGGCATCGGAAGACAGTGTCCGGTTCTCCCATTCCAGCCTGGGCTCTCCGGGTATGCTCGAAGGATCTTCCCGGTCCATGCCCAGTTCGGTTTCCACCCTGTCCAGGACCAGGTTCATATTCTGGTCAAAGGCCCAAAGGGGCGTTTCGCCATGCGAGCCTTCGAGCAACTCCACGTCAACCTGCGCGGTTGCCCCTTCCTGAACAACGATCTCCTCCACATGGGCGAGGATGGGCACTTCGTCGGAATACACATAGATGTATGCCGTATAGGGTCCCTCGGGGAATTCGCCGGATAGCGTTCCTTCAGGGGCCTCGCGGTAGAACCGGTTCTCTTCGGCGTCATCCAGCCGGACCCGGCTCGGGAGTTCCCGTCCAAACACGTTGCGCACCGTCACATCAACTGTTCCCCGTGGTGTCCCCTCCGGGACGTCCGGCTCCCTCTCGGTAATTGGTATATGGCGGTCTTCGTCAACAGTAGCCGGTACGTCGGGGTCGGCCTCGGCGTCATACGCTGCTTGACGGAGATCCGTTTCCGGATCGGTCTCTGCCTGTTCGCTGGGCGTGGTGGCGCACGCCGCAAGCAGGGCGACACATGCAAGGGCGAGCAGCTGATTCAGTGTGGGGGTTCTCTGGACCACTCCCCTTGAACAAACAACTTGATATTTATCACACATAGATAGTAGACTCCCAAATAGGTTTCACGTGTAGACTGCGGCTTTAGCCGCTCCTACCGGTTTCCAGACTTGGCGTTCCGTCCCACGAACAGCTCAAACTTGTTTCAGAAAGGGTCACCATGCTAGAGAACATTGATATTACAAGCAGCGTAGCGGTCTATGTGCAGATCGAGAACCACGTTCAATTCGCCATCTCCTCCGGCCGTCTCAAGCCCGGCGACCAGCTTCCCTCGGTGCGGGAACTCTCCGAACGGCTGGGCGTTAATCCTAACACAGTCGCCAAGGCATATCGCGATTTGGAGGTGATGGGGCTCCTCTTCACCCGGCGCGGGATGGGGGTTTTCATCAACAAGAACGTTGAACAGAAGTGCCGGGAAGAATGCCGCCGGCGTATCATTGAGCGTCTGCATGAGGTCGTTGCCGAAGCCAAGGCTGCCGGCATGTCCCGCGACGAGGTCGTGAAAATCGTTGACAAGTGCATTGAGGCCGATGCCGATCCCTATAGCGATGTGCCATCGGATATTCTCGATATGGCCAAGAAGAAACCGTAGCGATCATACGTCACGTGGGGCGCGTGCATCAATGCGTCCCTTTGATGCGCCCCTCCCCTTTCAGCTGGACAACAACCTCTTTCGGCTCTGTCTAACGAAGCGGGCGGGTTTGCGGCTGACAACGCGGCTTGGATTCCATCGTTGCGGGGCTGGCGCTGCCTCTCCCCGCGACGCTACAAGGGCGCCTCGGACGCGTCTTGGCTCTTGCGATGTACGGGCAATATCGCTATCATACGGGCAGGGGCGATGCGGCGCCCCGCAGCCGGACGTTCTCCGGGGTGGAAGAAGCCGCCCATGGGTGGACATTCGGATAGAGGAGCACAAGGCGCAAAAGCGCTGCCATGAACGGCTTACGTGATATAATTGGGTAAACGCTCAGGGCATTCGGTACCGCCTGAGTATGGCGAGATGTGGTGTCCGCAAAGCGGGAACCACAACAGGGGTGGATGGGCGGCGACGCTGTCGCGCCCGCCGCAAGGATAAGGATGCCGTGCCATTCTTAAGGGACTCATGAAAAGATTCTTTGGCGCCAAGAAGGACGACCCGCTACGCCACGAAGAGGAAGAGCGGGCAGAAGGTGATGGACAACCGGGGGGTGGGCAGTCTGAACTGGAGTTGACCCGCGTTGGTCCCTACGAGATTCTTGCGCCCATTGGGAGCGGCGGAATGGGGACCGTGTATAAGGCGATCGACCGCAGCCGGGATACGACCGTCGCCATCAAGGTCTTGGACCGGCGATACGATCTGGACAAGAAACGCCGCAAACGGGATTACCTGGGCCGTGAAATCCTGATCGCCTCCGCGCTAAATCATCCCAATATCATTCGGATGTCCAACCAAATCGTCGAGCAAGAAGACCGGAACGGCAATGTCCGGCGGTGTCTGATCATGGAGTTGGTTGACGGGCACAACCTTCGCCGGTTCATTGAGAACCGGGAACTGAGCATGCGGCAAATGGTGGATTTGGCGATTCAGCTTTGCCAGGGGCTTGACTTTCTCCACCAGCACGGCATCGTTCACCGGGACATCAAGCCGGAGAACTTCCTGTTCTCGCGCGATCTGAAGAAGGTGAAGATCGTGGACTTTGGCCTTTCCAAATCGGAGTCGAGTTGGCGCACGCGCTGGTTCAAGGAGGGCGGCGGCACCCGCCGCTACATGTCGCCCGAGCAGTTGGCGAAGAAGAGCCTTGATGGCCGCTCGGACATCTTTTCGTTTGGCCTGACGCTTTACGAGTTGTTTTCGGGCAGACATCCTTGTCCGGGACCGGGCGCGAATGACATCATGCGGCAGCTGCGGGACTCCCGCTTCCGGTTTGACCCCCCTTCCAAGCACAATCCGGCGATCCCGCCGCAATTGGACCGGGTTATCCTGAAGTGTCTACGGCGCAACCCAGATAAGCGTTATCAGTCAGTGACAGAGTTGTTGTTGGATTTACAACGGGTAGCAGAAGCGCGAATCTGAGGAGAGACTATGCGGCGGCAGCCGACGTTCAAGAGTGTCACTCGACGGGACCCGAGCCTGGGAAAGATAATCACTCTCCTCCTCGTTCTCTTCGTGGGCGTGTATGGGGCGCTGTGGGTAACCAATACGCTTCGGGGTCACTATTTCGTAGGGAACTGGGAGTCGAATGCCCGCGCCGCGATCGAGGATGCGCGGGAACTCGTGGAAGAACAGCGGAATGCGGAGGTCCGGGAGCTGCTCGGGCCCATTGTGGCGCGCGTTTCCGACTCCAGGATAACGCCCGAGGCCTTGTTCTTGCTTGCGAAGGCGGAACAAGCCACGGGGAACGTGGAACAAGCGCAGGCCTATTTTGAGCGGGCCACATCCGAGTTCCCCAACAGTCCTCATCATCCCAAGGCGGCGCTTGCCTACGCCCGCCTGCTGGAAGAGAATGGCGACACGGAGCAGGCCTTGGCGTTGTATGGCGAGGTGCGGGATACAGCGGCGCCTGAATTCCGCGCCGAGGCGTTGACCGCCTTTGGACGCGAAGCCGAGCGGGAAGGCGAACTGGTGGAGGCGCGGGATTACTACGCCAAGGCGGTGGAAGACGCCCAATGGGATAGCGACGCGTGGAACGAGGCCCTGGATGCGTTGGGCGACGCCAATGTGGAGTTGATTTTTTCGCCCCAGGAGACCCCGGAAAGCCGTTATTACGAAGTGCAATCGGGCGACAACCTGACCGCGATTGGGGTTGAGCTTAACACGACGCAAGGCCTCCTCATGCGGGCCAACAACATAGACAACCCCGCCGATTTGCGGGTAGGACAACGGCTGAAGTACACGCCTAAGGATTTTCGCATCATCATTGAACGCTCGACAAAGCGCTTGTTCCTGCTGGACAACGACGGCATTTTCAAGCGATACGACGTTGGCCTGGGCAGGCCAGGACAGGAGACCGTTCTGGGCAGTTACCGGGTGGGAAATAAGCAGAAGGATCCCACGTGGTTCAAACCGGGATATGGTCCGATCCCGCCTAACGATCCCCGCAACGAATTGGCGACGCGCTGGATGCCGATGGTGCCGGAGGAAGAGGGCCTCCCGACGGATTTGGGGATTCATGGCACAATCGCGCCGGAGACCATTGGCAAGTACGACTCCAACGGGTGCGTCCGGATGTACACCGAGGAAGTGGAGGAACTCTACGACTTGGTGGTTCGCGCAACCCCCGTGGAAGTGGTCGAGGTGTTTAGTCCAGTTTGATGGCAAAGGTGGGTCAGCAGCGGGCCGGTCTTCAGCGGAGTTTGTTGTTATGCCCGGACGGTTGCCAACGCCGTGCGGGTTTTGCGCATCGGCCCAAAACGGTACGGCGAATGCCCTGGCTTACCGCGGGCGCTCACCGCTGGGAATAGATGGATACCTATGAACACGTCAACTTCGCCCTCTCTGATGAGGGAACTCTGGAATACATGTAAAGCGGAAGAAGACGGCTCCGCCGGTGTGATTCCCATCACTGATCCCGATTCGTTTCGCGAGCTGGCGCGCGCTGTTGGACGCAACTGCTGGCAATACACCTCCGGCGACTGCTACTTGATCGTGGACGAAGTGACGGCGGCCTCCCTGGCTGAATTGGAGGCTTTCAGCTCGGTGGCCGAGCAAGTGTTGGTGATAGGCCGGCCGCCAGCGGCTTGGGCGGAAGCGGAAAACGTGCAGGAGTACGTGCAAGACTCCGCGGCGGCCAAGGAACATGAACGGCTCCTCGTATTGCTGTCTCCGCTTCACTCGGTGGCGATCTCCTATGCCAATACCGGCGCTGGCCGCCCTGTCTCCGGAGGATGGACGGGAGGGTGGACGTGCCGTCAGGACCTAGTGTGGCGGCTCGGGAGGCTTATCGGCGAACAAGCCGGGGGGCTTTGGCCGCAGGCCATGAAGGCCTCCCCGCCCGCCCAGACAGACGCCAGCTTGGCGTTGGCGACTGAGCTGATGGCGCTCCATGTCGAGGTGCTCTCCCGCCAGCGCCGGGACGCCTCGGTGGATAAGGGCGACCTCTTCTGCGTGCTTGAGATACTCAAAGCCATTTCCGCAAGGCGGCGCAGCCATGACATTCTTTTTGTTTTCGTGGAAAAGATCGCGCAAATCATCGGCATTGACCGGTGTTCGGTGGTGAGGCTTTGGGGCGGCAGCGAGATGGGCCATGTGCTCGCCTCTCACGAAGACTCTCAGGTGTACAACCTTCTGATTGATATCCGCAAATACCCCGAACTCCAGCATGTGCTGCATACCGGCTCGAAAGCCGTCATAAGCGACGTTCAGAACGATCCCCTGGTGGAGGGTTTCTCGGCGGAATTGGCCTCCGCGGAGATAGCTTCCGTATTGGTTATTCCGATTGTCCTCCACGATGAGAACGTGGGCTCCCTGTTTTTGCGCGCCGCCCGGCGGAAAGGCGTTTTCTCGGACAGGGAGATTAACTTCTGCGAGATCGTCGCCGAAGCCGCCGCCAACGCCCTGGAGCGAGCCCATCTCTTTGAATCGATTCAACGCGCCAATGAACGCCTGGAGTACTTGGCGGTGACCGATGGCCTTACCGGCCTCTACAATCACCGGCATATCCGCGAACGATTGGATGAAGAGTTCGAGCGCGCTCAACGTTATCATCTGCCCCTTTCTTGCTTGCTCCTGGATATAGACAATTTTAAGCAGATCAACGATACATGGGGCCATCTCCAGGGAGACTACA
>PUOI01000472.1 GCA_003552765.1 Candidatus Hydrogenedentota bacterium
ACGGAAGGTCCCATGACGGCCATGTTGTCGGCGACCGCGCTGCAAGTCCATCCCCGCTGCACGGTCATCGTGGATGAAGATGCCAGCGCGCGGCTCGCCAACCGGGAGTATTACGACTGGGTCTTCGAGAACGAACCGGAATGGGAAGCCTACCGGTAAGGGGCTAGAGCCAATCCCCGCGCACGGCGATGTCGAGCATGGTGTTGGCCTCGTCATCCCCCGGAAACGTCTCGGTTTCGGGATCCCATTCGAGCTTCCGGCCCAGCCGCACGGCAATAAGCCCAATCTGGCACACGGTCAGGGTGCGGTGGCCCACCTCCGCGGGTTGCAGGGTTTCGCCGCCCGTCTTGATGGCGTGCAGGAAATCCTCCTTGTCCCCCATGGTGTCGGAGAGGTCGAGTTCGTCCGGGCCGGGTTCTTGCTCAAGGATGGCGGGGTCGCTCGCTTCGGGATGCGTGTCCCCGAACGTTGCCCGGATCCAGCCTTCCGAACCCTGAAACTCGATGCTGGGCGAGCGGTTCATCTCGTATTCCAGCGTCACGCCATTGGCGTATTCGTAGTGAAGCTTGAAGTCGACGAGCGTGTCCCACAGCCCCTCGGAAAACTCACCCGTCCCCTCGACGCTCACGGGGCCGGTATCGTCGGCGTTGTTGCCCCATTGAGCAATGTCGTTGAGGTGGGCGCCCCAGTTTGAGATCATCCCTTCGCAGTAGTCGGAGACGCGCATCCAGCCTGGACGGCCGCGCAGATCCTCCAGGGGATGGACCCGGTGCTCGGTGTACGGCGCGCCCGGGGCAGGGCCAAGCCAGAGCGCATAATTGAGTTCGTCGGGCACGGGCATGGGATCCGGCCAGCCCACGGACTCCGGCTCGGCCGGGACGTGGCTGATCATATGCTCAAGTTCGCCGATGTAGCCGTTCCGGACCAGCTCCACGGTTTTCCACATGGGCCGGAGCGAGCGGAATTCGCTGTCGTTGCGCGTGACCACGCCGGCTTCCCTGGCGGCATCGGCCAGCATGCGGCCCTGCTTGATGGAGAGGGAAATGGGCTTTTCGATGCACGCATGCTTGCCCGCTTGGACGGCGTGAATCCCCATGGGCACGTGCCAATGATCGGGCGTCGATATCATGACCGCATCGATATCGTCCCGCTCCAGGATGTCCCGGTAGTCCTCATACACGCCGCAGCCGTTGTAGCCGTTGGCATCGCGTTCCTCGGCGTAACGCGCCTCTATTTGCTCGCGGTTCTGTTCGGCCCGCCAGCTATCCACATCGCACAGCGCCAGGATGTGCGCATCCGGCGAGTCAAGAAACTGCCGCGTGTTCACGTTTACTTCCTGCCGCCCGCATCCAATGATGCCCAGCGTGATGCGGTTGCTCGGCGCATTCGCGCCCAGCACCCCGGAGGGTACGATGAGCGGTCCCACCGCCGCTGCCGCGCTGGTCTTCAGAAAACTCCGCCGGGATTGCATGATGGTCTCCTTCGGGTTTGATTTACCGAGCTGCGTTGCTTCGTTCCCCGTAGGATAACCCAGCCCATGCCGTGAAGTAAATTGGCCGGAGCGGTTGCCCGCGGCCCAGCGCGTGTTGGACAGGGGGGACAAGTGAGGCTGTTCTCGGCTGGACAGCGCGGGAGGGGTGTCTTCCCCGCCCATACGCTCGTGCTCCCGTGCTCGGGGACGGTCACTCCCAATTCACATCCGAGGCGCTACCGGCGGCGTCCCGTGTCAACCGGGGCGTGGTCATCGGTTAGGATGTCCCCGCCTCCGTGGAAGCGGTGTGCGCGGGAGAATTGCGCCACGCGCCGGGGCAGGGAGTCAATGCTTAGGAACCCATGTTCCAGGAGTCCCTCGGTGAGTTGCCGAAGTTGCTGGCCGTTGAGGGGATGCTGATCCAGCCAAGGGCCGTTCGGCCACTGCCGTTCTGGGTCCCGCGCCACGCCCTCGGTCTTCATCGCCACGAACACAGTGTTCCAACTCGTGCCCGCCTGAAAGACGTACACCACGTCGAACACCGAGCGAATGGTCGCGTTGATGTCCCGGATGCTCGAGGCGTTGAGTCCGCCATACTGACCAACGGCGTTGAAGGTCAGCGCGCCGCCGGGGGTAAGGTTTTCCTTGCAGAGTTCGAAGAACTCCTTGGTGGCCAAGTGGTATGGGAGATACGCCCCGTACTGGCCGCCGGAAGCATAGGCGTCCACGGCGATGGTCCCGTAAGGCCGGCGGTTCCGGCGCAGGAAGGCCCGGCCATCCTGCACCTCCACGTTCAAGCGGGGATGGTCGGGGAGGTAAAAGTACTCGCGCGCGACATCCACCACCATGGGGTCAATCTCGACCGCGTCGATCTCGACATGGGGATAGTCGCGGAGGAAATCCTTGGGTCCCGTGCCGCCGCCCAGGCCGATGAACAGCGCGCGGTCGATGGTGGGATTCAGGATCATGGGGAGGTGGAAGTATTCCTTGTACTCCCACCCCCCTTCGAAAGGATTGTCGAGGGACATCTTGCTTTGGATGAATTGGTCGAAGCGCAAGATCCGTTCGCGCCCCTGGTCCTCGACCACGATATGATGATAGGCGCTGTAATCCCGGAACTGGATTTGCGCGTCCGCGTCCGGCGCCGCCAGGAGCATGGCCGCCGCCAAACCGGCCGCGGCGAGTTTGCGCCCGGCCGCCATCAGGCTTACGCCCAAGATCGCCAGGACCGCGGCCAAGCCGTAAAGGGTCTGTAATACGCCGAGTTCGGGGATGAAAAGCTGAGCTGTCATAACCACACCTACGATGCTTCCCACTTCGCTCATCGCGGCGATGCGCCCGGCCGTGGCGCCCACGTGTTCCAGTTGCCGGGCCTGAAGCCGGATGGCTTGGGGTAAGACGGTTCCGAGAGTGATATTGGGAAGAAAACACGCAATGAAAGCCGCTATGTAAGGGTGCCACGACAAAGCGGCGTCAATCTGGAGAAGCGTTTCCCCCGCCCACACGGCGAGGTATTCGAGCAGCGAACCCAACACACCCGCCGTAAGAATCAGCAGGCCAAGCACGCGCCATGATTGGTAGCGATCCGCTATCTTGCCGCCCACGAAGTAGCCGATGCTGATTCCGGCCAGGCACACTGAAATGACGGCGGCCCACGCGTCCAGCCCGCTGCCGAAATACCGGGCCAGGATGCGGACGACCAAAAACTGGAACACCATCACCGAGCCGCCACACACGAACACGGTGAACCCGAGCGCCACTGCCGCAAAATACGCTTGGGTCCCGCCTGTTTTTGGGTCCGCCGCGCTCATAAAGGTCTCCGTTTCCTTTGCCGCGTGTCCATCCCAGGATGATCTGACGCTTCGATCAACTATACCACGTGGAATCGCCCGCTGAAAAAGACAATTCACGGCCCAGTCGCCAATCGCCGGATACGGCGGTGTGCGGGGCGTTTACATCCCCCGGCCCTGCGGGCCACCTACTTCGAAGGGGGATCAAGGGGGATGTGGTTCCCAGGAACAGCCGCTTACCCGGCGGCTGGCGCCCCTTGAAGGCAAGCTCGTCCTCCGCTTACACTGTTGCAAGCATCTTGGCGTGTAACGAAATTGTAGGCGGGACTTAGGAGAAGGATCATGGAGACAATGGACGGCATAAGCAGACGCCATTTCCTCAAGACGGCATCGGCAGCCGCGGCCGCGGGACCGTTGGCCACGGGCCTCGGTGTTAATGCCGCGCAGGAACGCAAACCCAACGTCATCGTCATTATGACCGATGACCAAGGTTATGGGGATGCTGGCTGTTACGGCGCGGACGACGTCGAGACGCCCGCGTTGGACGCTCTGGCCGGCCGGGGCGTGCGCTTCACCCAGTTCTACTGCGGCGGCCCAATATGTTCGCCTTCCCGCGCGTGCATGCTCACAGGGCGCTACCCCATACGCGCCGGGATGCCGGGCAACACTTCGTCTCAACCCGGCGCCCCGGGCATGTCCAATGAGATGACGACCCTGGCCGATATGTTCAAGGCCGCGGGGTACGCCACCGGTCACGTGGGCAAATGGCACCTCGGCTATTCCGAGGACACCATGCCCAATGCCCAAGGCTTTGATTTCTCCTTCGGGCACATGGGGGGCTGCATCGACAACTACTCCCATTTCTTCTACTGGTCTGGCCCTAACCAGCACGATCTCTGGCGCAATGGCGAGCGGGAACGGCGGTATGGCGAATTCTTTCCCGATCTCATGGTGGAAGAGGCCAAGGGGTTCATGGAAGCGCACAGGGACGAGCCCTTCTTCTTGTTCTATCCCATGAACACGCCCCATTATCCGTATCAAGGCACGCCGGAGTGGCTGGCGCGCTATGAAGAGAAAGGCGTTGCCTATCCCCGCGACCTCTATGGCGCTTTTCTGAGCACCCAAGACGAACGCATGGGGCAGTTGCTGGACGCCGTGGAAGAACTCGGCTTGACCGAGGACACCATCGTCGTGTTTCAGCCCGATCATGGCCATAGCGTGGAGGACCGGGCGCATAACGGCGGGGGCAGCGCGGGACCGTATCGCGGAGCGAAATTCAGCTTGTTCGAGGGTGGCATCCGCTTGCCCGTGGTCATCAGCTGGCCCGGTCATATCCCCGAAGGCGAGACGCGCGGCCAGATGCTTCACGGGGCCGATTGGCTGCCCACGCTCGCCGAGCTGACCGGCGTTTCCATTCTCGATGACGGCATTGACGGCCACAGCATTGCGCCGGTGCTGGAAGACGGCGATGCGCCGACGCCGCACGAGGTTCTTCATTGGGTAGGCCCGCGCAACCAATGGGCCGTGCGGCGGGGGCCGTGGAAGCTGATTGGCAATGTGTGGGATCCCACCGAAACGGGGGACGAGCTTACGGAAGAGGATGAAGAGCTGTTCCTGGCCAATCTCGACGAGGATCCCACCGAAATGACCAATTTCGCCTCGGAAAACCCGGAGGTAGTCGACGAACTTAGGGAACTCCACGAGGAATTCGAAGCCGGGTAAGGGAGCCGTTGCGGCGCAGGGAGTCTTGACTGGGCGCGAATGCCGGCAAGATGCCGGCGTTACGATCTCACCCATTGGGGTGAGAGTGACGTTTTCGTCTCAAAGGCGGACAAGAGGGGCCTCGCGGGGCTTGGTCTCCGTCATCCGGTGACTGGCGATGACGGTCAACTCCATTGGGTAGAAATCCGCTGTGAACCTTGCTATAATCCCGTTCACTTTGCCGCTGGTCCGCCGGGCCAGTGGAGAATATCCATTTTTGCATCACTAGATTACAAAGGGAGGTGAAACGCATGAGCAACGAGACCAGTGTGTCCGACACTGTAAAGCGCATCATATGCGAGAAACTGGAGTGCAGCGAGGATAAGGTAACCGATAACGCCAAGTTCATCGAGGATCTCGGCGCGGACTCGCTCGACATCACCGAGCTGTTGATGGCCTTGGAGGAAGAGTACAGCATCACGATCGAGGACGACGCCAACGAGATTCAGACGGTTGGCGATGCGGTGCGGTACATCGAAAACAAGGTGTAATCACCCCGTTCCCGCGCGGTCTGGCGCTTGCTCCAAACCTGGCCGCGTTCAATTCCATTCGCATTGATCCATGCCCAGCCCTAGAGCCGCGAAGACGCGATGGGGCGGGCTGGGCGCCACTCTCTCCATTACATCGCGAGGACGCATGAGAACACGGGTAGTTGTGACGGGGACTGGTGTAGTGTCTCCGGTGGGCAACGATACAGAAACCTTCTGGAAATCCCTATGTGAGGGGCGGTCAGGCATTGGGCGGATCGATTACTTTGATCCCTCGGAATTGCCCTCGCAAATCGCGGGTCAGGCCGAGCATTGCGTGCCGCCGGGTATGACGAGCAAGGACATTCGCCGTTCCGATCAGTACGCGGTTTGGGCGATGTGCAGCGCGCTCCAGGCTTGGGCGCACGCAGGTGTTGACCTGAACCAGGAGGATCCCAAACGCTGCGGCGTGATCATGGGCAGCGGCATTGGCGGACTGTTCACGTTTCAGGAGCAGATAACCCGTTTTATCGAAGGCGGCGCCCGCCGTGTGTCTCCGTTGACCATCCCGAAGATCCTGGCGAACATCGGCTCCGGCGAGGTCGGCATCCAACTGGGGCTGCAGGGTCCCAACGAGGCCGTGGTCTCCGCGTGCGCCTCGGGCGCGCAGAGCATCGGCGACGCGGCGATGGCCATCCGCAATGGCCGGGCCGATGTCATGGTGGCTGGCGGATGCGAGGCGTCCATCGTGCCGTTTGGCATGGCCGGTTTCTCCGCGATGAAGGCCCTGTCTTGCCGCAACGATGAACCGGAACGCGCAAGCCGTCCGTTCGACCTCGACCGGGACGGATTCGTGATGGGAGAAGGCAGCGGAGCGTTTGTGTTGGAGTCGGAGGAGCACGCCCGCAAACGCGGAGCGGAGATTCTTGGCGAAGTCGCCGGTCACGGGGACACTTGTGACGCCTATCACATCACGGCGCCCCGTCCGGACGGTTCGGGCGCGGCGGCCGCGATGCGCTTGGCGTTGGAGGACGCGAACCTTGAGCCCGGCGCCATCGGCTACTTCAACGCCCATGGCACGAGCACGAAGCTCAACGATGTGGCCGAGACGCTGGCGCTGAAGGAAGTGTTCGGAGACGCCATGCCGCCGGTGAGTTCCACCAAGTCCATGACCGGCCATCTCCTTGGCGCCGCCGGGGCGATCGAGGCGCTGGCGTGCTTGCTGGCCGTGCGCGACGGGGTGCTTCCGCCCAGCATCAACTACGAGACCCCGGATCCCGAATGCGACATCAATATCGTGGCGAACGAAGCCCGGGAAGCCCGGATCGATGTCGCCATGTCCAACTCGCTTGGCTTCGGGGGGCACAATAGCTCACTCATCATAAGACGCTATGAATGAGGCAAACGGGGAAGAGGCCGTCGAACGCGTTTTGCAGCGTCTGGGCGTGCGGGTTCGTGACCGCCGTCTCATCGAGCAGGCCTTGACCCACTCCTCTGTCACTGCGCAAGGGGATTCCTCGGGGGAGGATTACGAGTCCCTCGAGTTTCTGGGGGACGCGGCCCTCGGGCTCGCTGTGGCGGACTATTTGCTTGAGCAGCTTCCCGGCCGGTCACCCGGCGAATACAGTCAGATGCGCGCCCATTGCGTGAACAGGCGCCGCCTGGCCGATGTCGCTGAACAGCTTGAGCTGGGCCCGGCCATCCGGCTCGGGAAAGGGGAAGAGCAAAGCGGCGGCCGCAACCGGCCGGCCTTGCTGGCGGATTGCGTGGAAGCCCTGATCGGGGCGGTCTACCTGGACCAAGGCTGGGAAACGGCGTCGGCCATGGTCCGCCGTTTGTTCGCGGGGCATTTCCGGGAAGCGTTGGAGCAGCCCTTGGAATGGGACTACAAGTCCCGGCTTCAGCAGTATTGCCAAGGGGAGCAAAAGGGGCTACCGGAATTCCGGGTCATCCGGGAAGAAGGTCCCGATCATCGCAAGGAGTTTGAGGTCGAGGCCGTTATCGAGTCGAAAGCCTTGGGACGCGGGGTGGGCTCTTCCAAGAAAGAGGCCGAACAAAACGCCGCGCGGGTTGCTTTGCAGGCCATGGGCGTGGGCCGCGAGTAAGCGGAATACGCCCTGAATTGCAGTACGTGTCAAAGTCATTTCTGTTTATTTGGGGGACCAAGCGCGCCCATGCCACCCTTCCCGCCGGGAAGCATATTGGTGGAAGCGCGGAGGGCCCAGGGATTCGCGACGAGAGGAGTCACCAATGTTGCCATTTCTGCTCATATCGATTGGCGCGGCGGTAGCCGCGCTACTGTTTGTTGTTTACCTTGCCCGCTATGTGCTGAATCAATCTCAAGGCACCGATCACATGGCGAA
>PUOI01000482.1 GCA_003552765.1 Candidatus Hydrogenedentota bacterium
CCATGCCGCGAATCACAATAGTGCCGTAGCCAAGGAGGCGGCCGGGAACGGTCTGATTCACGTCCAGCCCCTCCACCCGGCTGAGGAGCGTTTCGAGAGATTCCCGCCGAATCAGCCCCACCTTCACAATAAGGCGCCGGTTGGTGACGGCGAATTCGCTGCTGATGTAGAGCAACACCACCTGTACCGTTTGAAGCACCGCCAGCGCGAAGAGAATGAGACCGCCCCCCATACGCACCATCTGGCCAATGTTGTGCGCCTCAGCGGGGAGATAGGACAAGAGACGGCCCGCGATAACGTAGATGGCAATGGCGGCCACCCACCACGCCACGGGCTTCAGAAACAGTATCCAATGAAGTCTTGCCCGGTAAACCACGTCTTCCCCCGGTTCAAGATTGCGCTCGACATACCCCATCACAACTCCCCTTCCCGTCATGCCCGGCCCTAAACGAATATTTGCTTCACGCGGACTCGTCACCCTGTTGTTTCTTCCCACGGCGGCGCCGGCGATTCTTTTGCTTACGTATCTTTTCGCGGCGCCGCGCCTCTGGGCTCGTGTCTCCCAGTTGCTGCGCTTCCCGCAGCTCGCACAACCGGCGCCGGGCGTAAAACCGGTTGAGGCCTTGGGAACGCGCCTGCTGCATCTTCACTTCAAGGCCGGACGGCGCATGCACGAGATGCACGCACGTGGCGGTGCGATTCACGTTCTGCCCGCCGGGTCCGCCAGAGCGAATGAATGATTCCTTGAGATCCCGCTCGTCAATCCCACAGGCCTCCATGCGTTCGTAGAGTTCCTGCTCTTTTCGCGGAGTTACGCCGAACTTTCTCATAGGGTTCCAATGATAAGCCAATGGAAAGCCAGGGACAAGCCGGTCCAACGGACACAACGGAAAGGAGACGCTCTCCCGTAGGAAAACGTCTCCTTTTGAACGTACGTGCTTATGTCTTGGCGTGTTTAGTGCCGCACAACCGTTGCAACCACTTCTTCAACGGCTTCGGGATCGGCTTCAGGCACGCCGAGCCAAAGGATGCCGCTGAACACCACCAACACCACGGAAACCACAACGGCCGCCTTCATGCTTTGCCGGATGGTGCCTTCGGCGGACAGCTTGCCGATGAGCATCGGGATCAACGTGGCCCCGAGAAGCCCGATGGCGAAGATCCAGCCGAACACGCTCCCAGCCGTGCCCGCCTCGATGGCGGCGCTCTTGAAGAAGGTCACGCCAACCACGGTCGGGAAGATGGGTCCAAGCACCAGCCCCGTCAACACAGCGGCGACAACGCCCGCTTTCGGGGTCTCCGCGATGACCATCAAGTAAATGACAATCGCCGCGGCCACGCCCAGGACGGGGATAATTGGGGCATGGTACACCACGTCAAGGGCCGTAACCCACAGGAGTAACGCCGCGAGGATACGGCCGCCGATCAGGGCAATCCAGAAGCCGGAGAGCCCCTTGTTCGCCTGTTCATCCGTAAGCCCGTAGATCCTTCAAGTACGTGCTTACGAAACCGGCCATGGATGCCTCAAGGCCGATGTAACAGAACAGGGAGAGCCCGCCGAATATGACGGCGCCCGTGCCTAGAAGGCCCAGCGAGGCCACCAGTTCGAAATCGCCCGGGGCCTCCGGAAAGTCGGCGAGAAAGACCAGGATAACGAGCGCAAACACAACCGCGCCGATAACGCTCACGGTCTTCTGGTAGCCGAGCTTGTCCGCGAACTTGCCGATGAAGATGGGGGTAAGGAAACCGCCAAGCCCAAAGAACGCGTTAATCAGGTTCTGGGCCAAGGCGGGATTCTCTCCCTCAAACAGCACCGCTGGCCCCAATGTGTTGCCAATGGTGTTGACGCACATGGCGCCAATGCCCAACAAAGCGCATGCCACGAGCGCTATTCCATAGGTCTTGGCGCCCGCCAGCAGCCACAGGCACACCCCGCCGGCCACGAATCCCACGAGGCCGATCGGCATGTAACCAATGGCGTCCTGTAGCGGGCCGATGATGAGCACCGCGATCAGGCTGGCGAACATGAGCGTGGAAATGAGCCGCCCATACTGCGCGTCATTCACTTGCAGGATATCGGCCAGCCGGAGCTTAACCGCTCCGAGCACGGCAAAGATGATACCCAGCGAAAAGGCGCCGGCAAAGGATACAACTGGAGTAATGGCTTCCATGGAAGTTTCCTTTCGTGGCTCTCCCTAGGCGCAACATGCCCGCCTCGAAAGCCCCGATTAGGGCGAAGGGTTACCGGTTCACAGCCATGGCGACCACTTCAACCATGTCCTCGGGATCGGCCTCGGGAACGCCGAGCCACAGGATGCCGCTAAGCACGATCAACACGGCAGCGACAACGACGGCCGCCTTCATGCTCTGGCGGATGGTGCCCTCGGCGGACAGCTTACCGATGAGCATTGGAACAAGCGTGCCGCCCAGAAGGCCGATGGCGAAGATCCAGCCGAACACGCTGCCGGCGATGCCAGCGTCGATGGCGGCGCTCTTGCTGAAGGTCACGCCAACGATCGTGGGGAAGATCGGTCCAAGAGCCACACCGGTCAGCACCGTACCGACTATACCGGCCTTGGGCGTCTTAGCCATCACCATAAGCGAGATAGAGATGACGGCCAGGATGCCCAGCGCGGGAATGACGGGAGCATGATAGATCGGGTCCAGCGGGCCCAGCAGGATAGCGGCCACCAAACGCGCGGCGATCAGGCCGACCCAGAAGCCGGAGAGCCAGGTGTTGGCTTGCTCGTCGGTGAGGTCTTGTCCTTTCAGATAGGTGCTCACGAATCCCGCCATTGAGGCTTCGAGGCCGATGTAGCAGAACAAAGACAGTCCGCCAAAGATCACGTAGCCCGTGGTTAGCAGGCCAAGCGAAGCGGCCAACTCGAAATCGGCGGCCGGTTCCGGAAACTCGGCAAGAAAGACGAGAATTACGGGCACAAACACGATCGCGCCGATGATGCTTACCGTCTTCTGGTAACCTAGCTTGCCCATCACCTTGCCTACGATGACCGGCGTGATGAATGCGCCAACACCAAAGAACACGTTGAGCCAGTTGGACGCCGCCGCCGGATTCTCGCCGTCGAACAGCACCGTTGGCCCAAGCGTATTACCAATGGTGTTGGCGCACATGGCGCCGATGCCCAATAGGGCGCAGGCCAGCAAGGCTATTCCATAGTTCTTCGCGCCCGCCAGGATCCAAAGGCAAATCCCGCCGGCCACGAAGCCCACAATGCCGATGGGCATATAGCCGATGGCGTCCTGCAGCGGTCCAATAATCAGGACGGCTATCATACTGGCGAACATGAGCGTGGAGATGAGCCGCCCGTATTGCGCATCATCCACCTGCAGAATCTCGGCCAGCCGGAGTTTCACCGAACCGAGCACGGCGAAGATGATACCCAACGCGAACACGCCTGCAAACGATACAATTGGTGTCACTGCTTCCATGATACTTCCCCCTAACTGGTTTGCGCCGGACGCTCACATGCGCACCGGCCTACTTGCCGCCTATCCGAACCGGGGGCTATTGCGGCGGCCCATGGAGCATGCTCCAGAGGCCATTCGCCATACCCCGCCGATGCTTTAGTACGGCAACAACACAACCCATTGCTTTTCCGCTGAGGCGCATCCCGCGAACGGGGACCATGTCATGGGTAGTATACCCTCCCGCCCGCACCCCCCACCGACTGGGTGACGGGCCATATGGATACCCCCTCAGCTACCTGACATTGCGACATACACTACCCTGTTTCCAAAGCCGTGTCAAGAGTCACGATGGGGCTCCAAAAAAGGGAGGCACACGTAAACCATACGTTCGAAGCTTATCCAAGTTTTATGATGTAATTTCACGCGCGAGACGGGCTTGTTGACTGGCCGTTTGGGACGCCTTCACCGGCCCCCGTTGCATCGGGGCGTCTGGCCCGATACCATTGGCTTATGAAAGTGTTTTGGAACTGCTGCCGAAGAGTGGAGATTGACACACCGTCCGATGCGTATTCTTTTTCTGACCCCCCGGTTTCCCTTGCCCGCCGTTAAGGGGGATAAGCTGCGCGCTTGGCAGTTCATCCGGCTGTTGAGCGAAGCGCACGAAGTGGTGTTGATTAGCTATGTGGCTTCCGAGGAAGAACGCAGCCGGCTGCAAGAGGTGGCCGCCTTTTGCGAACTCGAGACGATTCCCTTCCGCAAACCGGCGCGAACAGCCGGGATGTTCCGCGCCATGGCGATGCGCCGCCCGTTTCAAGCGGCGCTCTACGAATCGTCGGCGATGCGCGAGGCCGTTCGGAAGTGGCTGCCGGGGGTTGATGCGGTTCACTGCAACACGCTTCGAATCGCCGGTAATGTTCCTACGCCGTGTCCCGTGCCGATGGTCGTGGATTTCATAGACGCCCTGTCCAAGACGTACCACGGCGCGGGTGAAACCATGTCCATGCCCCTTAGCGCCGCCGTTGCGGGCGAGGCCCGGCGCTTGCGGATTTGGGAGCAGGAATTGGCGCGGCGGGCGTCGCATTCGCTGGCGGTAAGCGCTCACGATGCGGCTTCGTTGGGACCGGACGTGCGGGTGATCCGTCATTGCGTTGATGTGGATAGCTTCATCCCGTCAGGTCCAGAGGCGTCTCCACGAAAGGACATCGTGTTTACCGGCAACTTGGGGTACAGGCCAAACGCCGAGGCGGCCTGGCGCCTGGCCCGCGAGATCTTCCCTTACGTGCGCCAGCAGGTTCCAGACGCGCGGCTGCGGATCGTGGGGCCGGATCCGCGCGGGCTGGCCCGGGAATTGGCCTCGGAGCGAATCACGGTAACGGGGTTTGTGCCGGATATTGTGGCGGAGTTGCAGACAGCCGCCGCAGCGGCGGCGCCGGTGAACGCGGGGGGCGGGGTAAAGACCAAGGTGCTGGAGGCCATGGCCTGCGGCGCGCCGGTGGTGGCCACAAGCGAAGCGAACCGGGGCATTGAAGCGATTCCCAACGAAGAGATTCTCATAGGCGATAACGCCATGGACTTCGCGCGCCACGTGGCTGCACTGCTTCAGGACCGGGAACGGGCCGCGGCGCTGGGTAGAGCCGGGCGGGAATTGGCGGTGCGGGAGTTTTCCTGGCGCCAGGTGGGCAAGGAACTTCTGGCCCTTTACGAAGAACTCGGCTCGGAGCGAGGCGCGCGCCCGCGGGTGTGCTCAACGGAGCCCAGGGGAAGCGAGGAGGCGTAACGGGAGTGGAGATACGTCCAGAAGTCAGCGTGGTTATCCCCACGCATAATCGAGCGCCCATACTTCGGGAGTGTTTGGATAGTGTGCTTGCGCAATCCTTCGAGTCCTATGAAGTGATTGTGGTGAACGACGCCTCTACCGACGCGACCCGGCAAATTCTCAAGCGATATCAGCAGACCCATGGCGGCCGCATACACGTCGTCCGGGGCAGCTACGGCGCCCCCGGTCTGACGCGGAATGCGGGCGCCGCCCGCGCGTCCGGGAACTACCTGTTGTTCACGGACGACGACTGCCGCGTTCCCAAGGATTGGATCGCAACCATGCTGGAGACGCTTCACCAGCGAGGCGCGGACGCTCTAAGCGGAGGTTTCGAGGCGTACCGTTTGCAAACGCCGGCCGAACGTTACCAGCACTATCGCATGAGAATGCTCTTTGGAGACACGCCCAAGTGGGTCCATGCAGCGCCTGTGATCAATTTTCTTGTCCCTGCCCAAATCTTTCACGAAACCGGGGGATTCCCCTCCCACCCCTGGGAATCGCTGGAGGATTGGGCGTTGTGCTTCCGCTTGAAGGAGGCTGGCTATCAAATCTTCTACGATCCCGCCGTGAAGGTCACGCACCGCTATAAGCCTACTTGGCGTCCTGTACACCGGGCGTTGCGGGACACCGCCCGCCGGGGGCCGGATCTATGTCAGAGCCCCTTGGGCCGTGTGGTCATGGGCGGCAAAGCCGTGATAAAGTACGGGAGCGCTCCGTTTTGGATTCCGTGTTTCTTTCCACTGGACCTCTATATCTCCGCGCTATACGCCGAACATGTCTTCTTCTGGGCGCGGATGCGCGCGATGTTCACGAAGCGCCGATGAACGCGATTGGGCAGGGGCGCAATAAGGTATAATGGCGGCAAATGAATGCTCCGGCGTCATGAGAGGCCAGGGGAGCTTTCTCACGGGAATGGGGCCAGCAAACCGGCGGGTGATGTCCATGATACGCTTCGAATGTCCACACTGCGCGTACCGTTTTCGAGTAGAGGCGCACCTGGCCGGCCGCACCGGGTGGTGTACGAATTGCAAAAACGTAATATCGGTCCCAGCTGACGACGGAACGCCATCCTTCGAGGAATTGCCGGACGATGAGAAGGTAGACGTGCTGCGGCATGTCCTCCGCCAGGCGGTTCAGCGCCTGGAGAAAGCCGAGGCGCGTATCCTGCGCCTAGACCGCCGTCTGCAACGGGCCAAGGAACGAGCCGCCAGCGAGCCGGAGGCAAAGGCGCGCGAACTCGAGGCCACTCGCAAGCAGCTGGATGAGGCGGAGGCCGAGATTCAAAGGCTAAACGCGGAGTTGGCCTCGGATCAGCCCGGAAGTGAACTCGATAGTGCGGCCATCGAAGCCCTGGAAGCTGAGGCGGCGCGTCTGGAGCAGGCGCTCGATGATGAGCGGTCCGCCCGGCAGGAAGCCGAGCGAGTGGCGGCGGACGCCAAGGAGCAGATTCAGGCGAATGAAGCGTGGAGGTCGCGTTATAGCTCATTGCAGAGCGACTATCACGAAATCTCCGAGGAACTGGAGGCCTCGCGGGAAAGGTTGGAAACCGAACGCCTCCGGCATGGGGAAACCACGGCCGCGTTGAACGAAGCCCGGCAGGCGATTGAACAGTTGCGCCGCAAAATGGATGCAGCCCAGCGGGAGCTAGCAGACGAACGGCGGCGGAGCGAGGAACGGCAAGACGCCGCCGCGCGCTTGGAATCCCAACTGGAGGAAAGAGACGAGCGCATACAGTCGCTTGAGGCGGAGGCGCAGCGTCTCGCGGCGATTACCGAAGGGGCGGAGCAGCTCCGTGAGGCTTGGCGGCAGAAGGAGCAAGAGGCAGCCGAGTTGCGTGCGGCCCTGGAAACGGCCCGGGAAGAACGAGACAACGCCCTGTATCTACTCGATGGGTTGGATGGAAAATTGGAGCGCCTTCAAGAGGCGTTGGAGGCGGCGGATGCGGCCCGGAAAGCCCAGGAACACGAAGAAGCTCCCTGTGGCGCTGAACCGGAAGAGCCCGGCAGCAAGGACGCATCCACGGACCCTGGGGAAGCGGAAACAGAAACAAACACGCATGTTCCAGAAGTCGTGGATCAGCGCCAAGCTCCCCCGTCGCGTGACCTCTTGGAGTCCCTGCTGCGTTTTATGCAGTCCAGTTAGCACCTCACTATTTCCCCTTTGATGGGGGGGATCAAGGGGATGTTTTTCCCGCGTGGCAGCCTTCTCCCCCGGCGGCCAGGGACAGTAGACAGGATTTACAAGATTGACAAGTTGAAGCCGTGCGCGCTCTCCATGGCATGGACTAAGCACTCGTAGGGCGTCAAGCCAAGAACTTGTTGATGGCCAAAGTGAACGCGGTAAGAGGTGGCATGGCCTTCCAGGCCATGAATCACGGGCTGGAAGCCCGTGCTACGTCACCGCTAAGAATTGGAGGCTATCCAAAAAATCACGGGCTGAAGAGGCGCCAGTGGAGCGTCAAGCCTAAGATTTGTTGATAGCCAAAGTGAACGCGCTTAGAGGTGGCATGGCCTTCCAGGCCATGAATCACGGGCTGGAAGCCCGTGCTACGTCACCGCTAAGAATAGAGGCTATCCACGGTTTAGGGG
>PUOI01000501.1 GCA_003552765.1 Candidatus Hydrogenedentota bacterium
CCCAACGCCAAGAGCGCCACCGCCACGGCCGCGGCAATGACGGCGCCGAGAAACCGTTGGCGCCATTGAGCTTCGAAGGCCAAGTCCCATATCACCGGCGCCAGCGCCAACAGGGCGGCGAGCCGCACCACCTCAAGCACGGTCTCCGTGGGTACGCGGGCCTGTCCCAGCGCGGCGTGAACCAGCAAGCTGAACAGCAGGAGCAGCCACAACGGCGCGAAGGCCCGTAGCCCTTGCACAACACCCGTAGCGGCAACCGACGCTGGCGCGCGCCAGGTCTCCGCCAGCAATACGCCCGCCGCCAGCGCGAGCCCCGTCATGAAGACGGCGTCCTTGGCGTGCAGGAAGGAACTCAGGGGAAAGGCATACGCCACGGTGCTCCCCACGAGAACGGCGCAAACAAGCCACCCGCGAAACGCTGGCCAAGGAGAGGCGGCGGCGAGTGGCGGCAGAGGATCGCCGTCCGTGGAAAGAGCTGTTGACATGGTTTCGTCCGTGGACGATCCGTCGTAATGCGTCATGCGTGGTTGAGGCATACCTCGGTTGAGCCGGCAGCATCTCGCTTAGGGGACGCAGCCTTCAAGCTGTTCCGAACTGAACGCCTACGCGGTTCACTGTTCCTGGCTGTAGGAAGCGGTGACCGTGCTGCTGAGTCCGCCACGAGGGGCGCACTCGATGACGATCTTCATTGAACGGGGTTGAACGGCGGCCGCGAGGTCTTCCAGCATGCGGTTGACCAAGTGCTCGTACCAAATGCCCACGTCCCGGTAGGACATGAGATAATACTTCAACGAGCGCAGCTCAATGCAATGGCGGTTGGGCGTGTAGGTGATGGTCACGCGGGCGAAATCGGGCAATCCAGAGAAGGGGCACACCGAGGTGAATTCCTCGGTGGTCGTGACGATTTCGAGCGTATCCCCCGTTGGCGCATCGGCGTATTCGTACGGGAAACATTCGAGACAACCGGAGTCGATCGCCTCGGGTCCCTTAAAGGGAAGGGTTTTGTCGTGAGCTTCGAAGTCTTGCTTTTCCGGCACGCCTTTATTCTCCACGGTACACACACCCCGCTGTACAGGTTTCCTGAATAGCCACAGCCGTGGGCTGGATCCCACCCGTTTGCACGCAGTCCCAAATCCAGCGGCTCAGATGCTCGGAGGTCGGGTTCTCCAGCCCGCCCCTATCGTTGAGGACGCTGTGGTCGAGTTGATCATATACGTCCCGGAGCCGCCGCTCCAACGCATCGAGATTCTCCGCGCCCACCTCGATGCGGTAACTGTGCCCATGCAACCGGCGGCACTGATGCTCCCGAGGGACTCGGGGAAGATAATGCGCCGCCTCGATGCCAAACCCGATGCGCTCGGGCAGTCCCAAGCGATCATCCGCGGGCAACCACACCGGTTTGAACGCGCAATCGCCCAGAATGCGCACGCGCACGTCGTGGAAATGTTGGAAGTCCTTGGGAATGCGCGCGCGAATCCAGCCGCGAACCGCTTCAAGATGCGTTTCTTCCATACCCTCGACATGATTCAGGCAGTTGTGATCCAGTTGCCGCTGGATGGGTCGGAAGCATTCCTTGATATCCGCATAGTCCATGAGCCACCCGCGCTCTGGATCCAGCTCTCCCGTGCTCACCACGTCCAAGCGGTAGCTGTGGCCATGCATGCGGCCTTGCGGCCCGCGCTCGCGCGGGTTTTCGTGCGCGGCCTCCGCATGGAATGTCTTGATCAGCTCGACCTTCACTGGAACTCAGTCCGCCTTAAGTTTGTGAATTTCCGATTGCGTGTGACTTAGCCTGTAGTTTCAAACCGGTTTTTGCCGCAAATGGTTGTGCGTCAATGGCGCGTGGGCCACACACGAGGTACAGGAGCCCCGGCTCAACCGTAGGCGTATAAGGCGCTGAAAGCGCCATAGCGAGTAGCCTGGGGCAAGCGAAGCGCAGCCCCAGGGCGGGACGCCCCCCCGCATGTCCGTCCTGAAGGGACGGAACAAAGGCGCGGCGCTCGCTTCGGTCCCTTCAGGACCGATTTCAGAGGCGGCCTGTGACCTGGGGCTGCGCTTCGCTTGCCCCAGGCTACTCGCTATCGCGCCTCTGGCGCGGGGTTTGGCCCGCCATCCGCCAAGGCCTTTCATCTGAACCGGCGGCAAGGTCCATATATTGTAGCGCCCGTCCAACGTCCACGTGTGACAGCAACCCACGCTCAATCTTTCTGCCAAAACCATGGTTTAGCCTGAAACCATTTCGGGCTAAACCAGACTCAATGGGAACATCCACAATTTTAGGATGGGCCGACTACTAGACTCCCCTTGTGTCCGGGGACCAGATCACTTTGTGCAACGGTATTTGCAGCCGAACGTCGAGCCCATCTTCCAGGATCCATTCCGCGAGTTCCCGGGGCTCCAGCCTGTTCCACACCGGCGAAAACAACACCGCTCGGGTCCGGGAAACAAGCGCGTATTCGCGGATCACGTCGCGACTCCATTCGTAGTCGGCGCGATCCGCGAGGACAAATTTGACCTCGTCCCGCGCCGAGAGCCGGTCAATGTTGGACCAATCGTTCCGATGGTGTTCGCCGCTGCCCGGACACTTCACATCCATGATTTTGATCGTCTCGTCCGGAAGCCCGGAGAGGGGCAGCGTCCCGCTGGTTTCGCACAGTACCGTGTACCCCTCGGCGTGCAATCGCCGCGCCAAGGCGCCGCAGTTCTTCTGGAGCAGCGGCTCGCCTCCGGTGATCTCGACGAGGTTCCCCCCGAGTTCCCGGCAGCGTGTCAGGATATCCCCGAGAACCATCTTAACGCCGCCTTGGAATGCGTACGTGGTGTCGCACCATACGCACCGGAGATGGCAGCCGGTAAGCCGCACGAAGATACAGGGCAAGCCCGCCCAAGTGGACTCGCCCTGGATGCTCTTGAAGATTTCGGTTACCGCCAGGGTTTCCCGGCGGGTTCCCGAATCGCGGATGTTCGCGAGAGGGGCTTGTGCCGTCATCACGCCGGAGTCAATTCCCGGTCGTTTCCCGCCGGGCCTGCTCCGTTTCCTCCTGTTCCTTAACAACGTTGTCCATGGCCTCGTAAAGAGGGGCCAAGCCTTCTTCGACGCCGTACTCCAAGTCGATGTAGCGAACCACGCCTTTCTTATCAACGAGGAACACCGACCGGCTGGAGAACACATTCCCCTCCCGGTCAAGGCGGGGCACGCCATACGCGTCAACGATGGCGCCTTCCTCGTCGCCCATCACATGGAACGGAAGCTCGTATTCCTCGCGGAACCGGTCGCTTTCCTCCTGCTCATCCATGCTAATGGCGATGACATCCGTGTCCGCCGAGACGAACAGCTCGAACTCGTCGCGATACCCGCAGAGTTGGGCCGTGCATCCCCCCGTGAACACCCGCGGGTAGAACGCCACGAGCACGTTCTTCTCGCCCCGGAAGTCGCTTAACTTCTTGGGCAACTCGACGCCCTCTTCCCGGGCCTGTTCCAATTCTTCCTCGGACCATTCCGGCAAGGCGAAGTCAGGCGCCTCGTCGCCCTTTTCCAACGTGACGTCCTTTTCCATAGCATCCTCCGCCAAGACGGGTGTTAAACACAAGGCCGTTAACAGCATGACCGAAACAAAGCGCGCATGGATTTTCATGGTTTGTTCTCCTGATGGCAACTTGGGTTATGTGCTTTGGGAACCTACGAGCCAATTTGTTCGCCAGAACAAACACGACCGCCCTTATGTTCCCTTTGCGCCGTCTCAGGAGCCCATGCGCAGTCTGAACCCATAACCCAATCATAGCATACGGAAGCGCACGGCGTCTTGGGGCCATTGAAAAAGACCGTTGGTTTGACAATGGCCCGCCTGTGTTCCTACAATTCGGATGAGTCGCGGAGAGGTGTCAGAGTGGCCGATTGAGCACGCTTGGAAAGCGTGTGTACGCCCACAAGCGTACCGTGGGTTCGAATCCCACCCTCTCCGCCATCTTTCATTCTGGGGGCTTGGCCATCGCGCACACGCTCGCGCCACGCTGCCCTGAGTCCAACCGGCGTAACCTCCTATGTCTTCCGGTCAACCGCGTATCCTTCTCATTCGCCTAAGCGCCATCGGCGATGTCGTGCGCTGTATCCCCGCCTTTGAAGCCTTGCGCCACGCGTATCCCGAAGCGCGCATCGACTGGGCCGTCGAACGGAAATCCGCCGCCGTCGTCGAGGGATTGCCTGGACTCAATACGGTATGGGTCTACGAACGCTCCCGCGATTTCGTGCTGGCTTGCCGGGAATTCCTGCGTCTTTGCCGTGAGGTGCGCCGCCAGAAGTATGATTATGTGGTGGACTTCCATGGCCTTCTGAAAAGCGGGGTCCTGGCGCTGGCGAGTGGCGCGCCGGAGCGAATTGGCTTCGCCCGCCCCCGCGCCCAAGAGGGGAGCCACCTCTGCGCGAACCGGCGTGTGATCATACCCTACAACCAATTGAATCGCGTCGAGGAGAACCTCCGCCTGAGCGATTTGCTCGCCCCCCGCCCCCAAGCGTTCAAGGTTTCGATTGACGTTCCCCCGGACATCCAGGCGGAAATCGACGCGTTCTTTGAGCGAAACTTCGACGAAACCCGAAAAGTAGTCGCCATGCACGCCCCCGTGGAGCGCCCGGAAAAACAGTGGCCGCTGGCTCATTTCGCGGAACTGGCCGATGAACTCATCGACGACGGACGGTTCAACGTTTTGCTGACGTGGGGACCGGGGCAGTATCACGTGGTGGAAGACATCATGCGGCAAATGCGGCGGCGCCCTATCGTGGCGCCGGAGACGCCTACCCTCAAACACGTGGCGTGGCTGATGAAACGCGCCGATCTCTATTTCGGGGGCGACACTGGCCCCATGCACATTGCGTGGAACATGGGGACGCCCCTGGTTGCCGTGTTCGGGGGCACCAATCCGGCGCAACACGCGCCCCCTGGTCAACGGCGCATCATTTTGTACGAAGAGGAAGCCGTGGCCCGGCCTGGGCCGCTGGAGCGCGCGGCTGCCCGCCTTGAAGCCATCACGCCAGGCCAGGCGTACGAGGCGTGCGTGCGGCTGACGATGGAGGACCCAGGCGTCCCCGCCTAGTAGATCGTCCGGCTTAAACTGGTTGGTCACCGAAGTAAACTCGCTCGGAAGTGGCATGGCCTTCCAGGCCATGAATCACGGGCTGGAAGCCCGTGCCACCTCATGGCCAAGGCACACCGAACCGAGGCTACCCACAATTGGGGAGTGAAGGGGTATTAGCAACAAATCCATCCCGTAGGGATGACAGCGATCCTGGGGTATCCGCGCGCTGCGCGCGCATCAACCCCAGGCTATCATCTGTGACCCCGCTGGGGTCGTCTGGATGTTCACCCACGCATGAAGACAAGGGTCTGTCCAGCATTTATGGGGAACTCCAACCGAAGCCAGTCCGGGGGCGCAAAGCCGCATTGTCCACAAATTAAGGGTTGAAGGGGTACTAGTGGAGCGTCAAGCCTAACCTTGTTGACCCCCAAAGTGAACGCGCTAGGAGGTGGCATGGCCTTCCAGGCCATGAATCACGGGCTGGAAGCCCGTGCCACTTCACCGCAAGAATTGGAGACTTTCCACAATTCACAGGCCGAAAGTGCACTAGTTACCTGGATAAAGACTTACGTCGGCCGCGCGCCGCGAACGGAGAGACGATCATCCCCCGGAGATGATGCCCGTGGCGGCGCCGGTGGCCTCCAGCAGAAGGCCCACGAAATAGCACGCCAGGCCAAAGGTGAGCAGTAGCCCGTACATCGCGGCGCATGCCTGGGCCAGTTTGTTGAGGGTGTAATCCCAGCCCTTGGGGACGGGCATGGCGCTCATGGCGTCGAGGGGAAGGGCGAGAACCAAAGTCCAGAACAAGATCGCGCCGTGGCGTTCGGCAAACCAGCCCCAACCGGCCTCAAGCGTGATTTCATGCCCCACGGCCAAGGCCGTAGCGGTGCTCATTGCCCAAAGCAGGGTCTGACCGGCCGCGTATAGGATGATCCCCAACACGAACATCCCCGCCACGCGCCGCACGATGGGCAGCACGTCGGGCGGCGGCAATACGCCTGAACGGTCGCGCAGGTAAAGGAAAACATATACGCCCACGTACACCCAGAGAAGAAGTCCTAGGGTCGCAACGCCCACGATGCCCGCGATGATGCGGACAATGGCGGATTCGATCCGGAGGTAGCGGGCGAGCCCCGCGCACACGCCCAGCCACACGCGGCCCTCGAGTTCGAGAAAATCGCCCCGCGCCGCTTGAGGCGGAGTTCGCTGACGGGGGGGCGTTTGCCGGGGAGGGACGCCGGGATCCAACGCCTCGACATCCTCGACTTCCCGCGCACGCGGGCTCGTGTGGGACGACGCGAAGTCAGGCAAATCGCAGTTGTCGATAATCGCCTCGAGTTCGGTATCCTCTGGGGGAGCATCCGTGTAGGGTTGGAGGCGTTCGCGCAACTGCACCTTGACATGGGCGAGTACGCGGCGCCGCTGGGCGTCGGAAAGCCCTTCGGTTTGGGCGTGAACTTCCCGCAAAAACGTGGTGATGCGTTGCTCTTGGTTTGGAGTCAGCTTCATGGTCCCCACCTATCAAGGAACGCAAGTATAACGCATACCGTCCCGTCGGGAAAACTAGCGGCGGACCGTGGCCAAACAGCGATAGGAAACACCGAATTCGGTATGACGATTCACCACAACGACATAGGCGGTAAGGGACCGCCCCTATCGGACGATGTGGCGGCGTTCTTGCAGTCCGGCGAGACGGCGCGTTGGATTGAGCGCATCCGCCAGGCCGCGGGTGTGCCGCTCACCATCCACCACGTAACCGGCGAGCAAGAACGCGTAGTGGCCGCGACAGGCCCAGGCTGCGCCGCCTGCCGCCATGTGACGGGGATACCCGGCGGACGTGCGGCCTGCAAGGGGTCGCGTTTGCCCGCGAGTTTGGCCGCCGCCCGGCGCAAGCGGTCCGTGCCGTTTCAGTGTCACATGGGATTCGCGTGTCTGTCCGCGCCGGTGTTGCCGGAGGTGGAACCGGAGATTGTCCTCACCCTGGGCCCCTACTGTCCGGCGGAAGCGCCCCACGGCTTGGACGAGGACGTGCGCAAACGCCTCGCCAACCTAACGGGGAGCGCGGAACCCCGGCTGCCGTTTACGCTGGAGGACGTGCGCACGGCGCCAGCCTCGGCCATGGCCGCCCTGGCGGATTGGGCCACGGCCTCGTTCCAAGCGCTGTGGCGCGAACATAGGGCGCAAGACACCGATGAAGCCGCTGTCGATGAATCGGAGACCACGGCCCCGGACGCCGCGCCTGCCGTGCGCCGGACCCGTTCCATGGCCGATGTCATCCGCGAGGGCGGTCCGCTGGCCTTGGCGCTGGCGGCGGGGGACACGAAACAAGCGCGCGCGCTCTTCCACGACGCCATCACCGAGACGGAGGGAGGCAAGAAGGTGCGCCTGCCGGTGCGGCGGGGCCGGGCGCTGAGTTTGGCTGGCGAGCTGCTCGAAGGCGCCAGCCGGGCCGGTTTCGACGTGGAGCGGGGCTGGGACCGCTTGGCCACGTGTTATGAAGCCATTCGCGCGGCCCGGAACGACGCCGCGCTCGTCGACAGCCTGATGGAATTCTACAAGGCCCTGCGCCCGCCCAAGAAACGCGCCCCGCGGGAGACGGACAAGGACCCCACGTACAAGGCGTTACACGATTACGTTACGCCCCGCTTGGTCGAGGGCGTCACGCTGGAAGAGGCGGCGCGGGCCATCGGCCAAAATCCCACGGCCATCACCCACCGCCTCCAACGCAAGTTCGGCCTTTCGTTCAGCCAATA
>PUOI01000596.1 GCA_003552765.1 Candidatus Hydrogenedentota bacterium
GCGCGGTTGATGGCGCACTCGGGGTCGTCGATGGCGTGGACCGTGCACGCCTCGAAGGTGGCGAACTGGATTGCGACATTGGGCTGCAGCGGCATGTGCTGGGGTGGTTTCCGCGTGTACCAATAGGCGAGCGTCCCGATGGTGGCGTCCGGCCGCTCCTGCGCCACGCGGTGGGCGACCGTGTTCACCAAATGCATATGCGCGCCCGAGGGCGAGCCTTCGCGTTCGTTGATCGCCGCGCAAGAGGAGCATTCGCAGTAGCGATCGTTGTCGTTTTGCGCCACGCTGACCACGTTTTGATGGGGATTGGCTTCAAGATCGTCGAACACCGCTTCCGTGACCAAATCAATGACCTCGGGGTTCGTCGAGCATACTTGAGGCCCATCGTTTGGCGCATCGAGGCGCCGGCGGCCATCGACAAGCGCGAAGTACTCGGGATTGCTTTCGCCATACACGCCGACGGGAACCTGTTCGTGGAGGCTGTGCTGGATGAGGGGCTGCGATGTGCTCCAGCCGAAGCGTTCTTCGTGAAGGATGGCGTTGTTGCGAAGCAGGGCGGCGAAGGCGGTATCGCTGTTGATTTCGTCGTAGAAACTCCAGCGAAACCCGAAGGCTGGGACGAATTCGTAACGGGTGCGCGGCAATTCCCAGGCATCCCGCTGGGGCGCGTGCGTGTGTTCGGCCGTCAAGAACCGGACGCCCATGTGGCGCTCCAAGAAGTGGTAGACCCCGAAAAGCGTTCCCCGGGGCTCAGCGCCCGCGATGACGATGTGGCGCGGGCCGATGTCGATGACGAAGCCTTCTTCACCAAGCAATTCAGGCCGCCAGTCCCCGCCTAGCCGCTCCGAGGCGGCTTCCAGTCCCACGTGAAAGTGGCGTCCGAAGAAACGCGGTGTATCCCGCAATGGCGGCGCCACGCCCGTGGTTTTCTCAAGAAACGCCTGGAGTTCCTCGGCGGCGTACTCGACTGCGGGAGCGGCATCGTCGTGTGTGACGATGGACCAACGCTCGAATTCGCCGGGCGTCAACAAGACCGTGTCAGCCAGCGCCGGGCACGCAAGAGTAGCGGCGATTGCGGCCGCCAGCAACAGCCCGAACGCGCGCCGGCCAAGAAAAACCTCCCGGCGCGCCAACGCCGGGAGGACACATCGATCATTGTTCACGCGGCAAACGCTCCCCTACGTCAATTACTCCTCCGGCGCGGTTTCCCGCTCGGGCGCTTCGCGAAGCTGTTCCCGCATCTCTTCGACCGGTTCGTGGAGGCGGTGCTCCATCGGGACCTCCATGCGTGTCACGTCGCTGTCCGGTTGACCGGGTCCCCACAGCGCGTCCTCGATCTTGTAGAAATAATCGCTGCCCGCCTCTTCCTGCAAATTGAAAAGCCCATTCACCATGACGGGCTCATTCACCAGATTGGCCGTTTCGCCATCGCGCATCCGGACATGCATCACCTCGCGCATCGGAGGCTCCTCGCAGAAATAGCACTCGATCGGCAAGGGAAGCAGCAAGAACTCGGAGACCTCGCGGAATTGGTATATGGGCACCATGAACCCGATGATATCCACGCGCGCGCCATCGTGTTGCTCTAGTTCTTCGGCGAACGTCGCGCCCGAGGTGCGCGTGCCGCGGGTCTGGCGCACGACATCCCAGCTGATCAGCTCCAGGCCTTGCTCCTGGCGGGCCGCCTCGACGCTGCGCCGCCAACTGTCCATTTGCTCCACCAGACCGCCCCGGCGCAATTCCGCATTGGCGAACACCAATCCGGCCAAAACCACTCCTATCCCAACTATGAGTCCCAGGTCTCGTACTGCTCTCTTTCGCACGGCATCCGTCCTCGTGTGCTAATGCTTTCTGTTTCGATGATTCCGTAGGATGACTTCTCGGGCGGGTACAAGCCAGGCGCGAACGACCTTGGCTCGACGTCCAGTCTTCTAACCAAGGATAACAGCCCCAAGCCCCGCCTGTCCAATATGGCGCCCCAATTCGTGAATAGTACGTGATTAGGAATGCGGCAGCGTGGAGACGCTTAACCTTGACCACCACGATACGTTGGAATCACGCTGGCGGGCTTGTCGTGTATCCGGCTGAAACGCAGGGCGGCCCCCCAAGACGATGTCTCGGGAGGCCGCGTGGGGCAAATCGCGTCAGGGTTAGTGAGAAAAAAAGCTCGCGCTACACCCACATCGCCAGGACTCGATTAGTCATCTCGTTGCTGCCTATCCGAATGCTCGCGAAGCTGTTCTTGCATTTGCTGGACGGGCTGATGGAGGCGGTGTTCCATGGGCACTTCGGTGCGCGTCAAGTCCTGGTCTTCACGGCCTGGTCCCCACAGTGCGTCATCAATGGTGTAGAAGAAGTGCGCGTTCTCGGATTCGTGCAGCATGAGATGCCCATTTATCATGACCGGCTCGTTTACCAAGTTAGCGGTTTCGTCTTCCCGCATCCGCACCAAGATGACCTCCCGCATGGGGGGCGCTTCGCAGAAATAACAAATGAGCGGCAGGGGCAGCAGCAAGAACTCCGTGACTTCGCGAAATTCGTGCAGAGGAACCATGAACCCTATCAGGTCCACCCGCGTGTTATCACGCTGCTTCAGCTCGTCCGGAAAAGTGGGCGCGGTCTCGCGAGTACCCCGCGTCCTGCGAATCACATCCCAACTGAGCAGTTCCAGGCCCTGCTCCTGACGGGACGCCTCCACAGTGCTCCGCAAGTTTTCCATCTGCTCGACCAAGCCGCCCTGGCGAAGCTCGGTATTGGCAAAGACCAAACTAGTCAGTATCACGCCAACCGCCACAATGAGTCCCAGATCGCGTACGGCCCTTTTGCGCATGACAGCTCTCCTTTTGGGTATGGGGTGTAAGTTTTCCTACCACGCTGCCCAGGTTAGCTGGGCAGTCAGTACCTGCCAACCCGGACCGCAGTCGATTCTCGCGGTCGCCTCCGGTCTTTCGAGCCATACCTCAAGAATAGCAGCAAGAGCCTGCCCATGTCTACTATTGATATCGATACGGCATTACCAACACGCTCTGGCGCAAGCGGTGACATTCCAGCCGCACGTCTCTCCAATGAGAGCCGGGCTTGGCATACACCGGGCAAAGGCGCCGTCCACATGCTCAGCGCGTGGACCAACAGGAATCAAGTCATGCTGAGCCAATGCAAGGTGCAGGACAAGTCCAACGGAATCACCGCCATCCCTGAATTCGACTTCCCCGGCGGCTGGGGGCGTTTGGATTCCGTGACCTCCTTGCGGAATAATGGGGAGCGTACGCAAGACCGGCCGGCGGCGCATACACAGGCGATTGCCAGCGCGCCCGGCGTGGAAAGAGTGGGGCAACCAAGGAGGAAAGATGTCATGTCCGAACACACTCGCGCCAGGTTATCCAACACACGCACCTTTTCAGGCGCCATGACGTGCGCCATGGTAGTGGGGTCATTGCTCGCGCCGCCCGCGATGGGCGGCGATCTTGATCTCATCGGAGACCGTCTCGACGGCGAAACCATGATGCGGGAGTATTTGCTTGGCGAAATCGACCGCCATCTGGACGAACTCTATGAGGCGGAAGACGAACGCCTCGCCGAACCCGTGGACACGGACACGATCGAGGCGTGGCAGACCAACCTCCGGGAGGAGTTCATGGAAGCCATCGGCGGCCTGCCCGACACGGATACGCCGCTTAACGCGGAAGTCACGCATGCAGTCGAACGCGACGGGTTCATTGTCGAGAAGGTGATCTATGAGTCCATGCCGGGCGTACACGTCAGCGCAGCCCTGTTTCTGCCGGACGATCCCCAGTTCGAGCCGCCCTACCCCGGCATCCTGCTTCCGTGCGGCCATTCGCGCACGGGCAAGGGGAGCGAGTTGTATCAAAGCGGGGCGGCATTGGCCGCGCTGCATGGCATGGCCGCGCTGGTCTTTGATCCGCTCGATCAAGGCGAACGTCATCAGCTCTTGGACGAGGACGGCGATTCCATCATCTGGGGCACGCATGCGCACAGCGCCTTGGGCGTGGGCGCGATCTTTCTGGGCCATAACACGGCCCGGTTCATGATCCACGATATGGTCCGTTCGCTCGATTACATGGAAGAACGTCCCGACATCGACGGCGAACGGCTGGGGGCCATGGGCAATAGCGGCGGAGGCACGCAGACCTCCTACATCATGGCCCTGGATGAGCGCATCAAGGCCGCCGCGCCCTCGTGCTACATCACGAGCTTCGACCGCCTCGTGAACACGATTGGCCCGCAGGACAGTGAACAGAACATTTTTGGCCAGCTCGCCTGGGGCATGGACCACGCGGAATATCTCACCATGCGCGCCCCCATGCCCGTTATGGTGTGCGCCGCCACGGACGACTTCTTCGATATCGGGGGCACACACGATTCCGTGGAACGCGCCCGCCGGACCTTCGAGGCGCTGGGTTATGAAGATCGCCTTACCCTCACGGAAACCGAAGGTACTCATGGCTGGCATCAGCCCCTGCGCGAGGCGTCCGTTGAATGGATGCTGCGCTGGCTTAAGGATGAGGAGGCTACGGTGGAAGAGCCCGAGGACCTGGAGGTGCTCAGCGACGAGGAGATCCTAGCCACGCCGGAGGGCGAAGTTCTCAAGCTGGAGGGCGCGCGCTCGGTCTTTGACATCAACGCGCAATGGGCCCGCGAGAAGGCGGCGGACGCCGAGACCCGCTGGGCCGAGATCGGCGGCGAACAGGCCCTCACGGAAGTGCGCGAGGTCCTCGGCGTGCCGGAGACCGGCGCGTTGCCGGAATTCGAGATCGAAGATCTGGGCGAAGAGGAGCGCGATGGCTACACCATGCGCAAGTTCCTTCTCTGGCCCGAGGACAACGTCGTCTTGCCCGCGGTAACCATGATCCCGGACGGCGGCTTCGAGGATGTCATCCTTTACGTCAATGACGAAGGGATTGGGTCCACGGCTGGCGTTGACGGTCCACTCGCGGACTACGTTGGCGAGGGCCATGCGGTGATCGCGGTTGATCTCCGTGGCCTCGGCGAGACCCAGGGGTCGTGGGACTTCTACCGAGAGCAATTTGGTCCGGACGGGCGCGAAGTGATGCTGGCCTACCTCATCGGCCGGTCCTACGTGGGCATGCGAACGGCCGACTTGATTGGCGTGACGCTGGCGGCGGGAGACCTTCTGGATTCAGAAGCAGCCATTCGTTTGGTGGCCGATGGCCCCATCGTTTCCGTGGTGGGTTTGCATGCCGCCGCGCTTGAACAAGACCTGTACGCCGAAGCGCGCTTGAACGGCGACATCGAGTCCTTCGTGAGCATCGTGGAGCAACCCCTGGCCGATGACATGCTCGTCCACACGGTGCATGGCGCCTTGGACGTGTATGATCTGCCTCTGCTGCGCGAGGCCGTGGGAAACATGTTGACGTTGGATTGAGCGGAGGACTTGGATTAACAGCGAATCTCCGCCTGTGCTACTCCTGTGCTGCTATTGCCAGCACCGGCGATAGTGACCGCTCTCTTTGGAGGGGTAGACCTAAACGCTTATTGGCGGATTCTTTGACCGCTAATATGGATTGAGGACTAGTACTTGAATGCAAGACGCTGAACTCTTGAGACGGATGAGGGATATAGAATCCCCTCTCGTGGAGCGTAAGCCTTCTGAAAAACAGAGCGAATCCATCCGAAAGGCTGTTTGTGCATTTGCAAACGACTTGAACGATCATCGAGAACCGGGTACAGTATTTGTCGGGGTAAATGATGATGGGACATGTGCCGGAATAGAAATCACCGATGAACTCATCAGAACCCTTGCCGATATTCGTTCGGATGGCAACATACTGCCCATGCCACGGTTGTCAGTGGAATACAAGACACTCAACGATTGCGAACTCGCGGTAGTGACAGTACATCCGTCCTTCTCTCCTCCAGTTCGTTATAAGGGCACTATTTATGTTCGCGTTGGCGGTTCGAACCGCGTAGCCTCGGAAGCTGAAGTTCGAGTTTTGTCTGAAAAGCGGCGCGCTTGGGACCTGCCCTACGATCTCCGCCCTCTCACCACCGCCTCCGTTGAGGACCTGGATCTCGATTGGTTCCAAAGCAATTATCTGCCTTCCTCGGTGGGAGAGGCTGAACTTGCATCGAATGACAGAACTTCCTCCGACAAACTAGCGTCCCTACGATTCGTCACTCCATCTCCGGATTATCAGCCAACCGTGCTCGGGATGCTAGTGGCGGGATACGATCCCGTTACTTACCTGCCTGGCGCCTATATTCAGTTCCTACGGTTTGATGGGGGCGAATTGACCAGCCCCATCAAAGATCAGAAGTCTATCTCGGGCCGAATTGACCAAGTCTTGAGCGAGTTAGATGATGTCTTGAAAGCTCATAGAACGGTGTCCACAGTCTTTACGAAGAGCAAGAAGGAGATTCATCGTCCAGACTATCCAATGCCTGCGCTCCAGCAGATCGCTCGCAACGCCGTACTCCATCGAACCTATGAAGCAACGAACGCTCCGGTTAGGATTCTTTGGTTCGATGATCGGATCGAAATACAGAATCCTGGCGGACCGTTCGGCCAGGTCACGCGGGAAAACTTTGGCCAACCCGGCATGATTGATTATCGTAATCCCCATCTTGCCGAGGCCTTGAAAACTCTAGGCTACGTCCAGCGCTTCGGTGTGGGCATCCAAGTCGCACAGAAAGAGATGAGCAAGAATGGAAACCCTAGCATCGAATTCGTAATTGAGACCTCCCACGTATTGGCGATTCTCAGGAGGCCACAATGAGCATTACTACCGTTGGATTCTTTAACAATAAAGGGGGCGTGGGTAAGACCACTTTGGTCTATCATCTTGCTTGGATGTATGCAGATCAGGGCAAACGCATCGTCGCTGCCGATCTGGATCCTCAAGCTAATCTTACGTCTTCTTTTCTCGAAGAGGATCGTTTGGAAGAGATATGGACCGAGGGTAGCTCATTCCGGACAGTCCATAGTTGTGTTCAGCCTATCATGACAGGAAGTGGAGATATCGTTTGTCCGACCCTTGAGGTTTTCGATTCCGAATTGGCGTTAGTTGTTGGCGATCTGAGTTTGTCCGAGTATGAGGATCAGTTGTCGGAGAACTGGCCGAAATGCTTGGGAGGTGAGGAACGGGCATTTCGGGTCACGTCTGCGTTCTGGCGTATTGTACAAGACGCCGGCGAACACCACGGCGCGGAACTCATTCTGATTGATCTTGGCCCAAACCTTGGAGCAATCAACAGAGCCGCGTTGCTTGCTACCGACTATGTGGTGGTTCCTCTAGAAGCGGATCTCTTTTCACTGCAGGGTTTACATAACCTTGGTCCTCGCCTGCGGGAATGGAGGGAACGGTGGCGGCGATGCCTGCCAGAATGCCAGGCGCGGGATCTCTCGCTTCCCCCGGGCCAAATGCATCCCTTGGGCTACATTGTCATGCAGCATTCCATTCGGCTGGACCGGCCCGTTCGTTCGTACGAACGTTGGATCGAGCGTATTCCGTCCGCATTTCATCAAGACGTGCTCGGAGAGGAAGAGGACGCGAAGTACAGCGTCAATGATGACCCCAAGTGCTTGGCGTTGCTAAAACACTACCGTAGTCTCATGGCCATGGCGCACGAAAACCGGAAACCGATGTTTCATCTCAGAAGCGCCGACGGCGCTATCGGCTCTCATCTTACCGCAGCGCGTCATGCGGGCGGCGACTTTAAAGAGCTGGCGGAACGTATAGATAGGGAAATACACGGCCATAAGCAACCCAAGCCCGGAAAACGTAGGGCCAGAAAGCGGCCATCA
>PUOI01000400.1 GCA_003552765.1 Candidatus Hydrogenedentota bacterium
CCCCCGAGGCGGCTCAGAAACAGGTCGCCGATGTGATTGTGTCTACTCTCCGGGAGGTTGAACTCAGACGGCATCGCGCTGTCGAGCGTGCGGCGTCTCAGTTAGACTATCCAAGTTGGGAACTGCTCGCTGACGCCCGTTTCGAGGGACATGGGGTTCCTCATCCTCCGCGAGAGAATATGGGGCAGGCGCTTACTGCTATTGAGCGAGCGGACGCCATTAACCGTCTGCTCGATCTAGGAGCTATTGAAGGAAGGTTGATAAAGCGGAAATCCAGGACAATAGAGGAGTATCGCGAGCAACAGGCGGGACATGAGGAGGATATTGTTCGTTATCATATTACATCATTCGGTAGTGCATTGTTGGAATTCGGGTTCGATGCGCTCGGACTGCCACATCCCGATATCGTTGCGCAGCTGGAGAGGATCGTTAAGGACTCTTCAGATTCGCCGTCATACGACGCTGAAGCTTCCGACTCTCAGCGGTAGGCGCGGATTTTCTGGCGGAGTTCCTTGGCGGCGGCGGTGACGTCTGGGGCCTCGGTCACGGCGGTGACGACGGCGGCGTGGCGGGCGCCTTGACGCAGGACTTCGTCGATGTTGTGAGCCTTGATGCCGCCCATGGTGGTGAAGGGAATGCGCAGATGCGGCGCGACACGGCCGATCATCGCGGGGGTCACGGGATCCGCCGTGCCGGTCTTGGTTTGAGTGCCAAAGATGGGGCCGATGTTGACGTAGCTGGCCCCCGCCTCCTGAGCTTCCATGGCGTGCTCCAGGCAATGGGTGGAGGCGCCGATGATGAGGTCCGGTGCGACGGTGCGGGCCCTGGCGACAGGGAGGTCCTCCCGGCCGAGGTGGACGCCGTCGGCCTCGGCGGCCAAGGCAATGTCCACCCGGTCATCAATAATCAGCAACGCATTTGCTTCGCCGGTCTTTTCGCGGAAGGCTTGGGCGTGTTCCACGTACGCCTTGTCCGTGAGGTCCTTTTCGCGGCATTGTACAAGGGTTACCCCGGCGTTCAAGACCCCGTCAAGCACCTCCAGCGCCGGGCGGCCGCCGCAGAACGCCTCGGTGATCACCACGTAGAGGTCGGCGGCCGCGAATCGGGCCATGCGCGTGGCGTGGTCCATCAACCGCCCCCAACGAAGCGGACAAGCTCGATGACGTCGCCTTCCTCGAGTTGAGTGGTGGCGAAATCGTTACGCTCGATAACGTTGTCATTGCGCTGCACCACCATCGCCTCCGGCTGCAACTCCAGGTCTTCCAACAACGCCAACACGGTGATGCCTTCCTTTACGTCGCGATTCTCGCCATTTATCGTGACCTGCATCCAAGCTCTCCTTTTGAATTGCGGCTGGTCATCATTGTCTCAAGAGGCGTAAGGATACTTAGCCGGGGACAGCGGTATCAAACGCCCGGTCGAAGTCTTTCCATACGGGGTCATATCCCACGCTCCGTATCGCTTCCGCGACTTCGGCGGCGGTGCGGTGATCCTCGAGGGCGAACTGTTCCAGGGTCTCCTCGCCGTAGCTGGAATAGCCGCCGGGACGGGTGGAGGAACCCGCGCTCATGGTGGTCACCCCGAGCGGGATCAGCCGGTCGCGGAATGCGGCGGTTTCCCGGGTGGACAAGTTGAACCCCGCCTCGGGCAGAAGCAACCGCAGCGCCAGCATGAGGCGCACCATCTCCCTGTCGCTTACCAAGGCCGGAATTTGGAAACGTTTGGGAACGTGCCGCAGCCGGGGAAACGAGATGGCGACAGCGCTTTGCCAGCATTCCTTTTGCAAGTGCATGGCGTGCATGGCCACATGGAAACAGTCCACGCGCCAATCCGTCAATCCGAGCAACGCGCCGATGCTCAAGCGCCGCGCGCCCGCCTTGCCCGCCCGTTCGCTGGCGCCCAAGCGGTACTCGTAATCCTTTTTCGCGCCGAGAAGGTGCACCTGGCGGTAGGTCTCCCGGTCGTAGGTCTCCATGTAGATGGTGACGCCTTCAAGCCCGGCCTCCACTAAGCGCTTGTAGCTTTCGTGGTCCATCGAGTACACCTCGATTCCCACGGACGGGAAATACTCCCGCGCGATCGCGACGGCTTGCGCGATATACTCCACCTTGACCACGCGCGGGGCTTCGCCGGTGAGCAGCAAGACGCTTTGGAACCCTTGCGCCGCCAGTTCCGCGCATTCCCGGTGAATCTCGTCGGGCTTCAGCGTCACGCGGCGCTGCCTATTGCCGCTGCGCACCGCGTAGCCGCAGTAGGTGCAGTCCGCCCCGCACACGTTGGAGAGATAGAGCGGGACATACAGGCCGATGGTTCGCCCGAAATGCCAGCGCGTGAGCCGTTGCGCCTCCTGCGCCATGGCCTCCAGACGGGAATCCGCGGCCGGGGAAAATAGCGCGGCGAGGTCGCGTAAGCCCCGCTCTTCCTTGGCCAACGCCTTATCGACATCGGCCACCGTCGCGCGTTCGACGAGTTCGAGCACGCGTTCCCGGGGCCACTCGTTGAGTTGGTTTAGTAGTTTGTCGCTCATATAAATGGCTTCCCCTCAATCGCCGGGTAAGTGCGCTGCTCCAGGGAACAACATCCCCCTTGATCCCCCTTCAAAGGGGGAATTTTCTAATCCAAAGCCGTCACACGGGCTGGGCCGCAGTTCACCCCCAGGTGAGCGAACCAATTCCCCCTTGGAAGGGGGTGGCCCGTAGGGCCAGGGGATGTAAACGCCCCGCATGCCGCCGTATCCGGGGATTGGGGCTTCCAGCACTAATTGGTAAACGAAGTGCCTCGCTATATGGTTATCCGCTTACTCTTCTCTTGTGTAAAGATAGCGGGGGATGTTGGGTTCATTTGCCGACTTGCCGTGCAAACGCGGCTCACGGCTGCGCGGGTTCCTCATCAAAGAGGAAGCCCGTCAATGGCGACGAGGCCGCCGCTTGCTCCCGCAACGGCGCCAGCCCGGAGCGATACGCCATGCGGCCCGCCTCGGTGGCCATGGCGAAGGCCTTGGCCATGGGGCCGTGGTCCTCGGCGTCGGCGAGCGCCGTGTTCACGAGGACGGCGTCCGCGCCGATCTCCATGCATTCGGCGGCGTGAGACGGCGCGCCCAGCCCCGCGTCCACCACGACCGGGACGTTGGATTGTTCGATGATGATGCGCACGAGATCCCGCGTCTTCAAGCCGCGATTGCTCCCAATGGGCGCGCCCAGCGGCATGACCGTGGCCGTGCCAGCCTCTTCGAGCTTCTTGGCGAGCACCGGGTCGGCCTGGATGTAAGGCAAGACCACGAACCCTTCCTTCACCAGCATCTCCGCGGCCCGAAGCGTTTCGATGGGGTCGGGAAGCAGGTAGCGCGGTTCGGGGGTGAGTTCCAGCTTCACCCAGGGCTCCAGCCCCGCGGCGCGGGCCAGTTTCGCCAGCCGGAGCGCCTCTTCCGCCGTGCGCGCGCCCGAGGTGTTGGGCAACAGCAACAGCTTACTCCGGTCCACGGCGGAGAGCAAATCGTCGGCGCCTTGCTTGTTCACATCGCCCCGGCGCAAGGCCACCGTGACGATTTCGGCTCCACTCGCCTCAATGGCGGCCTTGAGCGTTTCGGGATTGGGGAATTTCCCCGTGCCTATCATCAAACGCGAGGTAAACTCGCGGCCCGCTATGATTAATGGATCGTGTTCCATTATAGACTCCATAAACACAAATACAGCTATCCCCGCCTCTGCAGACAACTTCTCGTTACAGGGGAACACACAACGGGAAGCGGGAATTCCATGGGGGAAACCGTCGTTGACATCAATCGCCCCACCACAACGGGGGCGCTGTTACGGGGATGGCGCCAGGCGAATGGGGTCTCCATTCGCTGACGCCGGTCAATTGATTGTACCAGAGGGGGTGGAGAGGCTCAAAAACGGAGGCTTGGGATTGAACGGCGTGCTTGAAACTGAACGTAAAGAGTTATTATGCTGTCCCCAGATTATCGCCGTGGTGTCCCAGATGTGGCGCCCGCCTGACCGGTTTCTCCGAGAGGCGGTCCATATCTGGGGTTTATGCCGTGATGCACGCCCCTTGGAGCGCGCCGCCCGTGAATAGCTGTTCTCGCCCACATGGACCGCAGTGGAGCCTCATTGTCCTCGCGCTGCTGGCTTTCTTCCTGGTTTTGCCGAATACCGCGCAGGCAAGCATCGTCCGTGCGGAATTGGAGCCCGGCGTCTATGCCCAGCTGCGCGATGGCCGCACCATCTTCCTTGCGTGCCATTTTGACCAAGGCCGCCGGCCTCATGAGATCCTGCCCCGTTATCTTCACCGGCCCGATCAATGGCGGGACTACCGGGAAGTGCGGGCGGCGGCCATTCCCTTTGACCGGCTGAGACCCGATGTCCAACGCACCATCCTGCTCGCGCTTTTTCCCCATGATTATGTGGATGAGGATGGATGGCGCCACAAAGTCTTGTACAGCAGGGATGGCTCTCAACAAACGGCGTGGGCCCTGGCGGAGTGGCTGACGGGGTCGGGGTGGAATTCCAACGCCATCAGTGAACTCAACGGCCTGGAAGAGCCGCGTCTGCAACAAGGAAGCGTCATACACATTCCGCGGGAGTTGCTCAAGGAAGCCTTGCGCGATCCCACGCCGGACCGCACGCCTCCGGAAGCGGACGCGCCGCCCCAACCCGAACCCGAGCCGGCCCCCGAGCCAGAGCCCGAGCCCGAACCGGAGCCCGAGCCCGACCCAGAACCAGAGCCCGAGCCCGAGCCCGAGCCAGAACCAGAGCCAGAACCAGAACCAGAGCCAGAACCCGAACCCGAACCCGAACCCGAGCCAGAACCCGAACCCGAGTCTGCGGCAGAGCCCGCGCCAGCGCCCGAACCGGAGCCCGCGCCCATGCCGGAACCCATAACGGCGCTGCGGCCGCGGCCGGAATCCATCCCGGATCCGGGCGACTATGAGCACGTGACGGCGAATCTCGAATACGAGGATGGGTATGCGATCTACCGTTTGCGCGAGGGCGAGGCCCTGTACACGGCGGTCGTGGTCCGTTTCACCGATTACCGGGAGAACACGGATATCTTGGCGGCGTGCGACCTTCTTGAGGAAACCAGCGGCATCTCGGACGTCCATCGGATGCAGCCCGGCCAGCGCATCCGGATTCCCATTGAACTCTTGGCCGACCGCTTCCAGCCCCGCGGGACGCCCGAGCGGGAAAAGTACGAGCAATCCCTCGAAGAAGCGCGGCGGCTGCGGGGCCAAGTGCGGACGCAGGACCTCGAGGGCGTGGTGGTCGTGCTGGACCCCGGTCACGGCGGCCGGGACCACGGCGCGGTGAATAGGGACTTTGCCCTTTACGAAGACCAACTCAATTACGACATTGCCGTACGCATCCACAACCTCCTCAAGGAGGAGACCGCCGCGCGGGTCCACATGTTGGTGCACTGTCCCGAACGGGGCCTTGAACCCACGGACCGGCGGCGGTTCACGCACAAGACCACCGAAGTGCTCAACACCACGCCGGTCTACAACAACCACGACGCCCGGCGTTCCGTGAACCTGCGCTGGAGCCTGGCCAATTCCATCTACCGGCGGGAAGTCGCCAACGGAACGGACCCCCGCAAGATCATTTTCACCAGCATCCACGCCGACGCCTTGTTTAACGAGCAATTGCGAGGGGCCATGGTGTACATCCCGGGCGCCCATCTCCGGCGGGACCGGGAAGAGCTGAACAGCGATTTCTACCAGCAGTTCGCCGAGGTCCGGGAGCAAAACTACGCCACGTCCACCGCCGCCGAACGCCAGCGCGACGAGGCCCTGTCCCGCAATTTCGCCGTGACGCTGCTTGAAGCCCTTGGAGAAAAGCGCGTCAAGCGCCACGACATGGGCGACCCCATCCGCACGCAGATCAGGCAGGACGGCGGCCGCACCTACGTCCCCGGCGTCCTGCGCAACAATATGATACCCACCAAGGTGCTGGTGGAAGCCGCCAACCTGACCAATCCCACAGACTGCGAACGATTGGCCGACCCCCAATGGCGGCAACGCTTCGCCGAAGCCTATGTGAACGCGCTCAAGACCTTCTACGAATCCGGGGGGTGATGGGGGCGGCGGCACACTGAGATGGGAGAGGACGCCATCGCACCGCGACGGTCCTGTCCGGAAAGACCGAATTGATCCGGGGTTGCTGTTGCGGCCTATAATGGGCAACTGACATCGTAAACCGTGGAGAAGCTAGATGCGAGGGTAGGAGTGAAAAAAGTCGAGTTGAACAAGACATGACTACAAAACGGTTTACCTGGGGTGACGGCGGGGTTTTTCCACTAATGAGGGCAAATAGGTGGCGAAAAACGCGCCGAGGGCGCGATAGAAAGTAGCCTGGGGCAAGCGAAGCGCAGCCCCAGGTCAAAGGTTATCTCCAACATCGGTCCTGAAGGGACCGAAGCGAGCGCCGCGCTCTTGTTCCGTCCCTTCAGGACGGACATGCAGAGGGACGTCTACCCTGGGGCTGCGCTGCGCTTGCCCCAGGCTACTACCCATGGCGCCTTCAGCGCCTTGAACGCCCTATGGTTGAGCCGTGGCCCCCGTGGCGCGATGCACCGAGCCCGTCAAGCTTGAAGATGTACAGCTACACGGGAACATCATGTATTTGCTATCGTCCTTTAATCTTTTGCATGCAAGGATTTACGGTGAAAACAAGCTTGGAGCGAGGGTAGAGTGTGTATTGCCGGTGTTGGTTGTTGTGGCGGAGTTTAGTCAACCCAAAGCTCGGGTAGACTCGGCATGAATAAGATAGAGGAACTCCGCACCAAAGCCATGGAAGCCGCCGAGGAGGCACTGCTGGCGCGGCGGATGGCGGATGAGAAACAAGCTGAAGCGGCTTTCCTACGGGCCTACAAGTTGGAGTCCGAGGCGGCCCATTTGGCCGTGGAAGAAAAAATCCCCGAACCTAGCCGTTCGGTGCTGTTGCGTAGCGCCGCCACCTTGGCGTTAGACGTTGGCGAAATGCGTGAAGCTGAACGGCTCGCCGCCATGGGATTGGTGGGCGATCCGCCGCCAGAAATAGCAGATGAATTACGGGGCGTATTAGAGAATTGCTTCTCCCTTTCAAGAATCTAGTACTGCGAGACCCCATCGTCTCATGTACACAATGCGCTTGTTGTGGCGCCTAACCCTTTTGGAGTCTCATTGAAAACGCTCGTATTTGGCGCGAAAGGCCAGTTGGGCCGGGATATCGTCAGCGTGTTCGGCCGGGAGGGTGAATGCGTGGGCGCGGACTTGCCCGAGGTCGATATCGCGGCGCCGGATGCCGCGGCGGCGTTAACGCGCGAGGTTCAGCCGGATCTCGTGATTAACGCGGCCGCGTACACCGATGTGGAAGGCGCGGAGGACGACCCGGACGGCGCGTGGCGGGTCAACGTGGACGGCGCCCGGCGGGTGGCGGAGGCGGCGTTGGCCGTGGAGGCGCCCGTGGTCTACATCAGCACCGACTTCGTCTTTGATGGCCGCAAAACGGTTCCCTACGAACCCGGGGATTCGCCCAACCCCTTGAGCGCCTATGCGCGGTCCAAAGCAGCTGGGGAACAGGCCACGATAGAGGCGAACCCACGGCATTTCATCGTGCGGACAGCGTGGCTGTTTGGTCCGGGCGGGAACAATTTCGCCGAGAAAATACTAAATCTCGCGAAAACACGTTCCGAACTGCGCGTGGTCGACGATGAGATTGGCAATCCCACGCATAGTTGGGACTTGGCGGAGGCGCTCCGGGCGTTGGCGGCCGTGGATCGCTACGGCATGTATC
>PUOI01000593.1 GCA_003552765.1 Candidatus Hydrogenedentota bacterium
GGCGGCATGGCGGAGCAAGGGGCGTCCGCCTTGTCTACCTCAACCTAACTTAACGGAGAAGCCGCCCCCGATATTCCTTCCCGGCGGGCGTCCTGCCGCCCCCTAGGCCCCGGCTTCGGCTATTGGGGATTCTCCTCAACTTTGACACATACCTTGGCATTGTGCTAAGATGCACCCCAATCGTGACGTTGCGGTATAGGCTTTTCGATGGGGAGGCCATGCACGCAACATGATCCCCCCGCCGTTATGTACTACTCTCGAAATTGAACGGGGCAAGGGCGCCGCGCAAGCAGGGGGGCGGAATCACAACACAAGTCCACCCACTTGCATCCGTACCAAGAATGACCCGTGTTTCGCCCGGCGGTGACGTGATGAACCCGTATTCCCTAGTCTTTAGTGGCCACGGCGGCCGCCGGCATTATCCAGCCTCCTAATCAGGGGCTAGTGCAAGGGGTGGAAGACCATTCGTTATAAGGAGGAGTTATGAGCGTGGATCTGAGCAAACTCAGCGAAGCAATCGTCAAGGGCCAGATTGATGAGGCCAAGCAACTTACCGAGGAAGCAGCCCAGAGCGGTATGGATGTGCAAGAGATTATGAATAAGGGGCTGATCGTCGGCATGGAGACCGTCGGGCAGAAATGGAAGTGCGACGAGATGTTCATGCCCGAGGTTATCCGGTCCGCCAAGGCCATGAGCGGCGCCATGGACTGCATCCGGGAGGAGCTTGAGAGCACCAGCTCTGGCGCGGGCACGATGGTGATCGGCACGGTGGCTGGCGACCTTCATGACATCGGCAAGAACCTCGCCGCCATGATGTTCGAGGGTGCGGGCTACAAGGTCATCAATATTGGGATCGATCAGCCCAACGAGGCCTTTGTGGACGCCGTCAAGGAGCACAAGCCCAAGGTGCTCGGCATCTCCGCCCTTCTCACCACGACCATGGCCCGCATGGGCGAGATTGTCAATGCCCTCAAGGAAGCGGGTATCCGCGACGAGGTCACGGTGGTCATCGGCGGCGCGCCCGTCACGGATGACTTCGCCAAGGAAATCGGCGCGGACATCTATGCCCCCAATGCCCGCGCGGGCGTGGAGCGGGTGGAAGAGTACTTCAAGGCAGTATAGCTCCGAACCGCAGGCCGGAACAGGGAACGCGGCTGTTCAACGGCCTGCTTTTTTGTATGGAAAGGATCAATATATGAAGATGAATTATTCCGTCAATGCGTCTCCGCAGTTCAGGGTTCTTTCCGAGGATCAAATAGAGGAGATTTTCTACAGCGCCCTCGACGTGCTGGAGGAAGTTGGCGCATTGGTCTACCACGAGGAGGCGATCTCGCTCTTCCGCCGCAGTGATGCGGTGGTCTCTTCCGACAACATGGTCAGGATTCCGATTTCGATGGTTGAGCAGGCGCTCAACTTCTATCCGCGAAAGATCACCCTTAGCGGGGTGGATGGAAAACGCGCCACGAAGCTTCAAAAGGACACGGTCTCCTTCGGAACGGGGTCCGACTTGCCGTTCTGCTATGACCGGCAAACCGGCGAGCGGCGCTCCACGACCTACGAGGACGTCAAGCTTGCGGGACGCATCGTGGACTATCTCCCCAACTATGATTTCTTCATGTCACACGGGATCGTGCGGGACGCGCCAAATCCGCAGACCTACGACAGGCACCAGTTTCTCGCGATGCTGGAGCAGTGCAGGAAGCCGATGGTGCTTACCAGTGTGGATGGGGAAGGCCTCGAGGATCTTTGGAGAATGGCGTGCGTGTTGCGCGGCAGTTCGGACGAGTTCCGCCTCAACCCGATGTTCGTGGTGTACATCGAGCCTATCTCCCCATTGAAGAATGACCGGACCGCCATGGAAAAGCTGCTGTTCGCGGCCGAAAAAGGCATTCCCGCGATGTACACCCCGTGTCCGAGCGCGGGCGCCACTGCCCCGGCCTCCATGGCGGGCATGCTGGTGCAATCGCTCGCCGAGACCCTGCTGGCGGTGGTGCTTTGCCACCTGAAGAAGCCCGGCATGCCGCTCATCATGGGCGGCGTCACGACCGTGCTCGACATGCAGAAATCCACGTACTCCTACGGCGCCCCCGAGCTGTCCCTCGCCTCGGCCGCCAACACGGATATCGCGAAGTGGCTCGGCCTGCTGATGTTTTCCACCGGCGGTTGCACGGACTCCAAGGTCTTGGACGAACAGGCGGGGGCGGAGATGATGACAAGCATCTTGTACGCCAACCTGTCCGGGGCCAATCTGGTGCATGACGTGGGCTATATCGATAGCGGAACCAACGCCAGCTTGGAAAGCCTGGTGCTCAATGACGAGATCATAGGCATGAGCCGGCAGTTCTGCAAGGGCATCCAGGTGGATGAGGAGCACCTCGCCCTGGACCTCATCGAGAAACAGGGGCCGGGAGGCGAATACGTCACCACGGAACACACCTTCGAGCATTGGAAGGAGTGGTATCTGCCGCAATTGCAGGACCGGGCCGATTACGACACCTGGCTGGACGCTGGAAGCAAGTCGATGAATGACCGCACGCTCGAGAGGACGCAGAAGATCATTGACACGCACCGGCCGGAACCGATACCGAGCGATAAGTTGAAGGCAATCAAGAAGATCGTGGAGGATGCCGACCACCGCCATTCGTCATGAGTGCGCTGTTGTGGATGCGTTTCGAGTGTCCTAAACCCGAAAAACATACGAGCAGAGGTTATCAATGGGATCCACCAGGACCAATATGAAGGTGAATGTGTCTCCCCAGTTTCGGATGTTCTCCGATGACCAGAAGGAGACAATCTTTAATGGCATGATGCGAACGCTTACCTATACAGGGGCGGCCGTACACCATGAGGGCGCGCGCAAGCTGTTTGCCGATGCGGGCTGCAGGGTGGACAAGGATGGGCTCACGGTGTATTTTCCTCAGGAAATTATCCGAAAAGCGCTGAGCACCCTGCCGATTGTTTTCGAGATATACCCTTGGGACGGGAATCCGGACAAGAAGATCGTGGTGGAGCGGGGAAGGAGCTATTTCGGCCCCGGTCCGACGCCGCCGTATTTCATCGACACCGACACCCTGGAGCGCCGCAAGTACCTGCGGAAAGACGCCACGACCGTCGCGAAGGTGTGCGACGTGCTTCCGAACATCGGGTATGTGCAGTCGCTTGGCTCCATAAGCGATGTCACCAACGGATTGGCGGACATCTACGAGTTCGCCGACATGATACGCAACACGACCACCCCGATCATGAGCTGGTCGTTTGGCGTTGAGGGGTGCCGCGACGAGCACCGCATGGCCATCGCCATGGCCGGCGGCGAGGAGGAATTCCGGGCGAAGCCAAACTACATCTTCTACGGCGAGCCCATATCCCCGCTCGTAAGCGATTTCCACGCCATCGACAAATGCATGTACTGCGCGGAACACCGCATCCCGCAGGTGTACAGTCCCTGCGCCATCGGCGGCGGCACCGTCCCGGCGACGCACGCCGGCCAGATCGTGGTCGCCTTGTCGGAGTCCATGGTGGGCGTCATCGCCTCCCAGCTCATCAATCCCGGCACGCCGATCATCGTGGGCGGGGTGCAGTCCATCCTGGACATGCGCTACAGCATCTACTCCTATGGCGCGCCGGAACTCAGCCTGCTGAGCGCCGCCCTGACGGAGATGGCCCACTATTGTGGCTTGCCCATGTTCTCGCAATCCGGGTGTACGGACACCAAGGCGATGGACACGCAATCCGCCATCGAGGCCGCGATGTCCATCCACGCGGCGATGCTGAGCGGGGCCGACTTCGTACACGACAACGGATACACCGAGTCGGGCAAGACCGGCGACATTTTCCAGACGGTCATGGACGACGAGATCATCGGGATGGCCCGGAGAATTGAGCAAGGCATCGAGGTCAATAAAGAAACCATGGCGGTGGATGTCATCAAGTCGGTGGGGCCTGGCGGACACTATCTTTACGAGGACCACACCATGAAGTGGTTCCGCAAGAGCTTCCGGCCCACCTTGATGGAGCGAAGCAGCTATGAGGACTGGGAAGCCAACGGGTGCAAGACCATGAAGGACCGGATCATCGAGAAGACCCGCGACATCCTGGCGACCCACGAGGGGCCCCGGTCAAACGTGCCGGCCCAAGCCGATAAAGAGATCGAGCGCATCCTCGAAGAGGCCGAAGCGAGGATGGCGGGCCAGCAGGCCAGTTAGAGGAACGAGAGACCGCGAATGGACAGGTTAGCCATCGGCATAGACACCGGCGGGACCTTTACCGACGGGGTTCTCCTTCAGTACAAGACCCGGAGAATACTCCGCACGGTAAAGACGCTCACGACCCGGGACGATCTCAAGAAATGCGTCGTGCGCGCCATCGACCAGCTTGAGATCGATTCGCCCGAGGCGGTGAAACTGGTGGGGGTGTCCAGCACCCTAGCCACGAATTCCATCGCCATGGGCAATACCCGCCGGGTTGGCTTGCTATTGATAGGTTATGACCCAAAGCTCATTGAAGAGTTTGGGTTCGGGGACAAACTGTCCGCGGATGTGGTGGCGCACTTCGAAGGGGGGCATTCCGCTCAAGGCGTCCAAAAGGCGACGCTCGATACCGAGGGAATACGGGAGTGGGTTGAAGCGAACAAGGATGAGGTAGACGCGATAGCTATCTCTAGTTACTTCAGCCCGCTCAACCCCGATCACGAGGAGCGGGCGTTCGAGATTGTGCGGAAGCATTGCGACCTCGCCGTGGTGATGGGGCATCAGCTTTCGACCCATCTCGATTCCATCAAGCGGGCGGCCACGGCGGCGCTGAACGCCTCGCTCGTGTACGTGATGCACGAGTTCATCGAGGCCGTGCAGGCCGCGCTCAAGCGCAGGAACATCATGAACGCCGCCCTGATGATCGTGCGCGGCGATGGCACGTTGATGCCATGCGACGAAGCCGTGCAAAAGCCCGTGGAAACCATCCTATCCGGCCCCGCCGCAAGCGCCATCGGCGGCGATTTCATCACCCGCAAGCGTTCCTCTCTTGTTATCGACGTGGGCGGCACGACAACCGACATGGCCTTCGTGGACAACGGAAGTGTCGTGCTATCCCCCAACGGAGCGCGCGTCGGCAATATCCGAACCTCGGTCGCAACGGCGCACATCAGGACGGTGTGTCTGGGATGCGACAGCTTGGTTCATGTGGACAAGTACGGGACCATCACCGTGGGGCCGGAAAAGATCACGCCGTTGTGCCGGTTCGCCTCCACCAGGCAGGAGGTCAGGGACGAGATCCTCGGCCTGAAGAACAAGTCCCGAAATACCTGGAGGGAGAGCGACCTGGAGTACTGGGCGTTGTACAACGACGCGCACCAGGTATCCGACGATTTGCTGGACGATAGGGCCAAGCAAGTCGTGAAGCTCCTCGCGGACGGTCCCAAGAGCGTGTCCTGTCTCATGGAAGCGGTCGGCGTATATCATGCCGATCAGCTAGCCAGGGAGCAGTTGCGGAATTACGAAGTTATCGAGGTGGGGGCCATGTCCCCCACCGACATATTTCAAGCGAAGGAAGACCTGGACCTTTGGGATGCGGAGGTGGCCGATCAAGCGGTTCGGTGTTACGCCCACATCCACGGCAAGACCCGAAGCGGTTTCATCGACGATACAATCGCTTCCATCGTCAAGACGCTGGTTGAAGAAGCCATAATCTTCCTGGCCAGCCACGATCTGCTGGACGCGAATATGCCGGAGCGGATCCAGGGTAGCTGGGGCAAATGGCTTCTGCAAGAGCTGCTCACGGATGATAGCCGCTACCTATCCGTGAATATCGACAGCAGGTTTCCCATAACCGGCGTCGGCGCGCCCGCGGACCACTTCTTGCGCCAAGTGGCGAGGGTGCTGTCCGCGCCGTTTGTGTTGCCAAGGCACCACGAAGTGGCGAACGCCATAGGCGCCGTGGCCGGAAGCATCATGGAAATCCGGGAAGCCCGCATCTTTGAGCAGACGAGCGAAGACACCCATACGTTCGTCATCCAGTTGGGACGGGAGCAACTGAGCTTCTCTCACTATGAAGAGGCGTGCGAGTACGCGGAAAAAGCTTGCAAGAAGAAGGCCTTGGAAGCGGTCACCGAGACGGGGGTGTCGGATCCCTATGTGGAGCTAAAGACCTCCATTGAGGGCGGTCTTACACGTGTCACCGCGCGGGCGGTAGGCAGCCCCAAAATCTCCGACTGATGGTTCGCCAATGACGTCCGGAAGGAAGCGGATAATCGCGTGCGAAGGCATAAAGCCAGAGCTGACGCGGATGCTGGAAGAAACCTCCGCGGATGTCGATTGCGTCTTCATAAGGCAAGAGCTTCATAGGCATCCCGAGCGCATCAAGGATGAAGTGGAAGCCGCGCTCGACGCGGCCGATTCGCCTTGTGACGAGGTCATTCTTGGGTATGGCCTGTGCTCGAACGGCGTCGTTGGCATTGAAGCGCGCGAATGCCGGTTGATCATCCCCAAGGTTCACGATTGCATCGGGATGTATCTCGGCTCCCTAACGCGCTACATCGCGATGTTTGACCAACGCCCCGGCACGTACTACCTCACGACCGGCTGGATCGAGAAGGGCAAGGATCCGCTGACGACGATGCGGGAGGAGTACGCCGCACGGGTGGGCATGGCCGACGCGGAGGAAGCCATGCGGGAGGAACTCCAGCACTACTCGACGATCGCCTTCATCGACCTTAAATTGCGTTCGGACACGGAGCGCTTCAAGCGTATAGCCCGCGAGAACGCCGAGTATTTCGGGCTGGAATACGTGGAAATCCAGGGAGACTGGTCCCTCTTGAGAAAGCTGGTTGAGGGGCCGTATGACCCATCCGAGTTTGTCATAGTGGAGCCCGGCGGCCGGGTTGAACAGAGACTGTTCCGGTAGCCTCATGGGATGACGCCGGTGGCGTCTTCTTGAAACCTAATCGGGGCCAAGGACCGGGGTAAGAGAGACACAACAGAAGGAGCTTACTGTGGAAATAGTAGGAGAGCTAATCAACGCCAGTAGAAAATCCGTCCGTCCCTTGATCGAAAACAAGGACGCGAAGGGAATAATCGATCTCGCCCGGAAGCAAGTCGAGGGCGGCGCGGACTACATTGATGTGAACGCGGGCATGTTCATAAAGCAGGAGCCCGAGTATCTACGCTGGCTCGTCGAAACCGTGCAGAGTGAACTCGATGTGCCATGCTGCATAGACAGCCCGAGTTACGAGGCGATCGAGGAGGCGCTCAAGGCCCATAAGGGCATGCCCATGATCAACTCGATATCGCTCGAAAAAGATCGCTACGCCAACGTGATGCCGCTTGTGGAGGCCGCGGAATGCAAGGTCGTTGCGCTGTGCATGGACGATACGGGAATGCCCGAGACGAAGGATCAGCGCATGGACATCGCCAATCGGCTGATCAACGAACTCGTTCAGAAGGGCGTGAAACCGGACAACATCTATGTGGATCCGCTCGTGCAGCCCATCGGGACCGACGACAAGTACGGCGTGGAGTTTCTCGACACCATCGAGGCGTTGAAGCGCGAGTTCCCGGACACCCACCACATGTGCGGGCTTTCCAACATCTCATTCGACATGCCCAAGCGGAAGTTCGTCAACCGGGTGTTCATGGTCATGGCCATCGCCAGGGGGCTGGATGGGGCCATACTCAACCCGACGGACACCCAAATGATGGCGTCGATCATCACGGCCGAGACGCTTATGGGCCGGGACAAGTA
>PUOI01000284.1 GCA_003552765.1 Candidatus Hydrogenedentota bacterium
ACCACCGGTACCGCCAAAGCCGCCCGTGCCGCCAAAGCCGCCGCCCCCAAAACCGCCACCCATGTCAAATTGACCTTGCATGCCGCCGACATTCTGCACGACAACCTTGAACATGGTTTCGGCGCCCGCATTGCGCAACTCGTAATAGCGGGTTTCCAATTCCTCGAACGACTCAAAGCGCAGCCGCTCATGCGTGGAGACCCACACGAAGCCGGGCTGGATGCCAAAATCCAAATTCAACGGGCGCAAGAGCGCACGCAACGCTTGCCGAAGGGTTACATCCTCCAAGCGAATATACGGCACCATACCGTCGGTCGCGTACCCTTGCATCTGTGCGGCTTGAACGCCGCCGAATTGCTGCTGAGCGAACTGCGGTTGTCCAAACTGTTGTTGCGCGCCCATTCCGGGGCCGCCCATACCGGGGCCACCCATGCCTGGGCTACCCATTCCAGCGCCGCCCATGCCGGGACCGCCCGCACCGGGGCCCCCCATGCCAGGACCGCCCATGCCAGGACCCGGCTGGAATTCGTCTGGTTGCTCGGGTTCCCATTCCGGCAAATCTTCCACCTCGGGCATGACAACCCGGTGGTCCAACACGATGTTAATGCCGGCAAACTCTGAAATGAACTCGAGAATCACCTCGATGTGTTCGTTTTCGAATTCTACCGAGACGAACGAGTCAAGCACCCGTTCTACTTCCTCGTCAATAGGCGCTTCGGGTTCGTCGTACTCTTCTTCAACGACAGGCACGCGGAACCGGTGATCCTGAATCCCGCGGTGATCCGCGCCCTCGGGAAGGCGCTTCATCTCCTCCATTCCTTCCCGAATGCGCAACACGTCTTCGCGTGTGGCTTCCCGGCTCCGCTCAAGGCTTCGTTCGCCAGCTTCGAGCGTTGCTTCGTGAAGCAGGTCCGTTGCCTGCCGATGATCCGGCGCTATCATGAGCACTTGATTGAAGAATTCAACCGCACGGTCAAATTGCTGGTGCTCCATGTAGAGCTTACCGATCTCCAACAGCTCGTTAACCCGCTGAACCCGCTGTTCTTCAGGGCTGACCGGCAGGTCCTCGCGAGCGCGGGGAAGTTCATCGGGATCGACAATCTCGAACGAAGCGTCTCCGCCCCCTTGGCCTCCGCCGCCACCCGTCTGGCCTCCGCCAGCGCGTCTTTCCGCAGCCTCGCGATAAGACTGGGCTTGGGCGTGACCGGGGTCAAGCGCCAAAACGCGATCAAATTGATTGATGGCGTTCCGGTACTCACCGTCTTGGTAGAGGACCATCCCCTGCTGGAAGATCTGCTCGGCCTGATCCCCGCCAGCGCCGCCAGCTTCCGGAGCGGCCTCCAATTCCGTGGCGTCCACGGGGACCGGCTGGAAGTCTCCTGCATCCTGCGCCGCCGCCGGGATAAACCCCACTCCCAACAGCCCCACAAGAATACCCATACAAACTTTCGCGGATACTATGCGCCGCAACCACGTTTTCATTTCGTCCTCCCAGAATTGGTGGATTAAGCTGCGAGTTTGGATGGCGTTTACTCCCCAAGCAGGGTTGGCGCAAGGTGAGACTCCGCCCCATTTTCCACACCTATAAGTCAATCGTCCCATTATCCCCATTGACGTGGACCCAATAGTGGTATTCAAAGCTCTTTTCCTCCCCACGAGCCGGGATGTGTGTCCCCGTTTGAGACGCCCCCTACAGGTCCGCCTACTGCGCTTTCCCCATCCGGCTGCCTCGTTCCATTATGCCTCTTACGCTTCTAGCGCTCAACTATTTTTTTGCCCCTGAGCCCCGTTCGTTAACGCGGATTCGCCCAGAATGGGTTCTGCCCCACCAACTCATCCGGATCGTACGCGGGAGCCGCCGGTTCAGGCGGATCCGCGGGCGGCTCGGGTACGTCCACCTGCCCCTCCGCCTGGGGCGGGGGTGGCGGCGGGACGGTTTCCTCTGCTGGTGGGTCAATTACGACATACACGCGGTACAGCAAAATAATCGCCATGACCCCGAGAACCGCCCGCTCCTTATTATCCCAGAGCCAGCGTCCTGTCTTCCACAGTATGTCCACCAGTTTGTTCACGAAACCCCCTTATTACCCGAACGTTTCATCTATTAATTGGCGTCGAATTCCGCCTCACACCCTTTTTGATGCACCGGCCCCGGCCTAACAGCACCCTTCTCTTGCGGGAAGCCTTAGAACGGCCACAACCAACTCAACCAACCGCCGTCGTCGTCTTGTTGCTGTTGCTGCGGCTGTTGCTGTTGCTGTTGATCTCCTTGAGGAGACGGACCGCGCGGCCCCCCTGGGCCGCCCATCGGGCCAGCGCCTGGCCCGCCCGGCCCGCGCTGATCGCGCTGAGCTGTGCGGGTGGCCGCCGCCTCGCGTTCGTCGTCGTCCCTGATGAACCGGGCTTGCGTCAGCAGCATCTCCACTTGCAGCGGCGGATTCTGTTGCGCGATCAGTTGCGTATTGCTGATCCGCAATCCGTCGACCGTGTAGAACTGGTCTTCGCGGCCAAACGCCTCAAGCATCGGCACCAAATCATTAATGCGCATGAAAAAGAATGCGCCCACGGTCCGCATTTCCAGTATGCCGTATTCGACCCGCGGGGGCCACACTTCCAGCTCGTTGATTTGGAGGGCGTTGGCGTCAATAAGCCGCCTCATCACGGAGTCGCCAAAGTTGAACCGGCGCAGCCACCTTTCGGCCTGCTCCCGATCAATCTGCTGCCCGGCCACTTGCTCTCCCGACGGGACCCCAAAGGTTGTCTGAGGGATAGCGCAATTGTTCTCCCATGCATACCGGAAAAGATCGTTCACCTTTTCCTCTATCCGCTCCTCGTAATAGAAGCGGGGCGTCGCATCCTCTGGCACCAAGGGTTCATCGGGAAGCGCTTCAATCTCAAAGAAACTGGCCCGTTGCGTAAGGGCCTGCGACCACGGCTCCACCGCGTCGCGCCATTGCGCAATGACGAACTCGGGCTCGACGGTACCGCCATCCTCGGCGGCGAACGTGCTCGAAAGGGTGTCTAGTTTTTGCGCCAGCGCCTGGCGATGTTGCTGATTCTCGGCATATTGCTCCAACCGTTCCCGGAAATAGAACTGCCAACTGCCGCCCAACGCGGCCAAGAACAGCAGCACCATCACTATGGGAGCAATCTTATAGATATTCATGACTGGACCTTTTTCAATCCGTTAGAGCCCCAGCCCGCCTAGACCATCATCGGTTTCTTCGGGACCATCGCCTGCGGGCGGACCGTCAGGAGCGGCGTCCGGACCTTCGCCTCCTGGGCCAGCCTGCGGTCCGCCGGGCCCATCGGGGCCGCCGGGCCCGGGCCCATCGGGGCCGCTTGGTCCCGCGCCAGGCCCCGCTTGTTCATCCATGCCGCCGGTAATATCATCGGGTGCCTCGCCAGCAAACTGAAGATCCACACGGAACATCCTTTAGCGCGTTTCCTGGTGGCCGGCGCCCGTCTGCCCCCGCTGGCCGGTGCGTCCGCCGGGCATACCGCCGCCCATGGCTCCGCCGCCGCCCATGCCGGAACGTCCTGTATCATCCCCTAAACGCAAATTGTAAAGATCGGATTCATACACTACGTCGGCGAAGGCTTCGCTGAAATGGACACCACCATCAACAAAGAACCCTGATTCACGCAGGGATTCCACGAAGTCCAGAATCGTTTGCCAATCGCGAGCGACACCGCGGATGGTCACGCCGTTGGGATCCGGGGGCGGCTCCACTTCCATCTCATCGGGATCGGTCATATCGCCTCGACCGCCCATGCTGCCCATGCTACCCATCATGCCGCCGCTCCGGCCGCCGCGGCCGCCGGTGGGTCCAATCCCTGGGAAGCCCGTGCTTTGGATGTGGCCCGGCTGTTGCCCGCCACGGCCGCCCATCATGCCGCCACCCATGCCCCCGCGCTGCTGTTCTGCGTCGTCTCCGATGTAGGTGCTCGAGATTTGGCCGAACCACAATCCCTCGGGACGGTGCTCGTTGACAACCGCAAGCAAGGGCACCCAGAAAAGCCGGTATTGATAGACCTCATCCAGCCGTTGGACTTGCTCCATGTACTGCTCGACTCGGGCGCTGACCTCCGCAAACTCTTCTTCAACCTCCGAGGTCGCGGTGGGACTGGTCCCTGGAGCAGCCAAATCCGGGGCGAAATTTCGCAGGCTGGATTGCAGCTCTTCTATGTTGTCCCGCACGGCCTGGTCCTGGGCCGCCTGAACCGGGATGATCGTCGCCATGATCAGCGCCAGCGTCGCCAGCGAAAGACCCCAATAGAGGACTTGCTCCTTGCTGCGGGTCATCTCTTGGATGCGCGGCGGGATCAGGTTGATTTCGAGCGGCGCCCCGGCCACGGCGCGCAGCCCCAAGCCAAGCGCGGTGATGGCGCGCTCGGGATGCTGATTGATGTCTTGCGCGGCGGGAGCCACGGCGAGCCCGGCCAGCGGCTGAACCAGCCGCACTTCCAGTCCGAGTTCGCGCTGCAAGTACGGGGCAATGTTGCGCAGCCCCGCGCCGCCGCCACACAAGAGTACGCGGTTGACGGGCGACCCGCCGGCTTGGGAGCGGAAATAGGTGAAGGAGCGGCCAATCTCGTTGACCATGCGCCCCAGCACCTGGCCCACGGCCTCGCCGCCCTTGCCGTCCTTTTGGGGATCGCCGGTCGGAGCGAACGCCCGCTCCCGCTTGACCCGCTCGGCCTCGGCAAAATTCTTTCCAAAGGCCTGCGCGATGGCGAGGGTGATGTCGTTCCCCCCGACATTCAGGCTGCGGGTGAAACGGAACTGGTTCCCCGACTCGATCACGATGTCGGTGGTCTTGGCTCCAATATCCACCAGGGCCACGCACTCGCCCTGCTCGCCGAACTGGCCGGTTTGCTTGACCCAGTTATAGGCGGCCAAGGGGCAAATGTCGACCGTATCGACGCTGCGTTTCACGCTCTTCACCAAGTCGATGTAATGCTCGACCACGTCTTCCTTGCTCGCGGTCATGAGCACATCGTAGCCGCCGGCGTCCGTCCGGCCAAGGACCTGGTAATCGAGGGCGATCTGATCAAGAGAGAAGGGAATCTGTTGCTGGATTTCGTACCGGACGATTTGCGTTACCTTGTGCTCGGGCACGGGGGGCAACGCGCGGGTCCGGGTAAACACAGACTGGCCGGGAATGCCAAAGACGGTTTTGCGCGTGCGTACGCGGGACTCCTTCAACAATTCCTGGAGAGCCTGTTTGCGCGCTTGCTCCTTGGATTCCTTATCCAAGTTCGGATCAAGAGGGATCTCCCGCTGCATATAGCGGGTTACTTGCAGGCCTTCTCTCGTGGGCGTCAGTTCACACAACCTGACGGCGCTGGTTCCGATATCCAGCACAAGGCGCTTTGAACGGCTCCGTGTTGATTTAGCCATGCGTTTATCCTCGTGGTGGCTTACGCCACTTCGACGCTTTCGGCGCGCGCACGCCGCGCTTTGGCGCGCGTGTACCCGCCACTCCGAAAGACATTGTAATAGAGCGTGTCGAAGAGTGTCAAGACTATTTCCATATGTGCCCGGCCCTCCGGTCCCGGTCCCGCTCCGGAACGCCAACCTTTATCACGGCTCGACACATCAATTGTGGCACATAATACCCGCAAGAAGCGAATTCCGGTTCGCGTTAAACTTGGCTTTCGAAGGCGGGCGGAGATGTACCACCCTCACGTACCGCCGGCATCGTGCCGGCATGGCCACCTGAAAAACATCCCCGGCCCTGAGGGCCACCGGCAATGTAGAAGCGGCATCCTGCCGCTTGCTTAAGCGCTCCCGCAACGCGGCAAGATGCCGCGTCTACGTTTCAAGGGGGATGTACCTCCCTCACGTACCGCCGGCATCTTGCCGGCATGGCCGCCTGAAAAAACATCCCCCGGCCCTGCGGGCCACCCCCTTCAAAAGGGGGAATTGGTCCGCTCACGCCCCATCAAACGGGGACCAAGGGGGATGTTACCCCGCCGCGGATCAATCCACCTCCAAAATCTTGATAGGCTGATCATCCGGCGCATCCGGCCAATCCACGTAATGCCCTATCGTGCCCGGCACAACCGTGAACGTGTAGTTCGACGGCGTGGAATCAACGCTGACAGGGTCACCATCCGCATCCTGCCGCAGGGTCCGCGCCCGAAGCACGTAGTTGATTGGCCGCGGCATGCCAACGGGATCAAGGCGGCCTATCTCTGGGTCGTCAGTGAAATCCATGGGCAACACCAACGTGGCTGTCCGCCCGCCGGGGCGATCCGGAAAGACAACGCCGTCGTCCAACAGCACCGTCTGCCGGTCAGCCGCAATGGCTGGATTCCCGAAAAGCGCCCACTGCACAGCCGTCTGTTCGCCGTCTTCCAGCGCCTCCGGCGGCAACGTCATCCGGATGCGGAAGCGGCCCTCAACGCGGTGCGTGCTTTGGTCAGGCGGCGCGGGGATGATGGGGCCCGAGCCGTAGCCGGCCTCGCCCGTGCTCACCACGCGCGCATCGCGGGCGCCGGGCGCGTCGGCAAGCCCGCGGATGTCGTTGTGCCAGAACACGGCGCTGATGCCGGTGTCCAAGCCGCGTGCGAACTCTTGGATCCGGAAACGTTGCCAGTTGGTGCCAGTGGATACATCAGGTTGAATGTGATCATCTGTTCCAGGTATCCGCTGCAATTCATCCACAGGCCACGGGTCGATGTTGCCGGCCTCGTCCACGCCAACCACCTTCATCAGGATCCATTCGTCGTGAGGCAATCCGAGGTTCAGGAAATCCTCCGGCAACAAGCCGCGGTTCTCGGTCCATGGCGCCCAGTCCGTAACCGGAATGTACACGCCGTCGTAATCATCATTATCCGCCATCCAAAACCGGTACGTGAACAGGGGCCGCGGCTGGAACAGCGGGTTCGGATTGTAGCCCCGGTCCAAGCCCCATTGGAACGCCAGCCGTTCATCGGTGACGGTGGCCCCTTCGCGGTTGGGGGAAAGCTGCGTGCTGCTCCGCACCATCCACCAGAGATGCAGCGGATCCACGGGTTCGTCGGTCAGGTTGCCCACCGCGTCGCGTTCGCGGAACTCAATCTCGATATGGCGCGCGGTGTCCGCCCACGGGATGCCAACGTCGCCGAAGTCGTCCTGGAAGCCTAACTGCGCGCGCAGCAGGTTGTTGCCCAGGTTGCCAAACCAGCCAGGGTTATCCCCTTCAATATCGGCGCTTTCGTAGACCAGCTGAGTCCCCATGGGCAAGCCGGATACCGCCCCCGGCGCCACGGGCTGCCCCACGCGGCTGAACACCTCCGTGAAACCGGCCACCTGCCTTCGGGGTTGACCGGGCATCCACGGGTTCTCACCCAGAATCTCGTCCCCGTCGGGCGCGCGCGGCGGCGAATCCTCAAAGGTCACCGTGATTTCCGCGTTAAGAGGTTCCTCGGCGAAGAAGTTCGAAATGGACCCCACGTTGTAGAACACCTTCGAGCCATCCCCCGGCGCATCCTCGTCCGGGGCAGTAATAAAACCATCATCATACGGCCCACCTGGCGGATCGGGCACATCCGTGCGCTGATCGCCCCCAGGCAAGCCCGGATAGGGATGAGTAGCGTTGAGCACGCCTGTCGCGGCATACGGCGTATTCGGATTCCGGAGCCTGACAAAGTCTGGCGCCTGCGCGGGGAAGTTATGGACATCAAAGCTCACTTGCGGCGGCGTCGTATCGATCAACGTATGACGGCCG
>PUOI01000029.1 GCA_003552765.1 Candidatus Hydrogenedentota bacterium
AATTGACGCATCCGGAGACGGTGACCGTACGCGGGTTGTTCTTTCCGCAGACTGGCCCCGGCGTGCAGGCCGTAGCCGCCGAGGCGCGGGAAAGCCTGGATGAAGGGGAGGATTTCGAGGAAGTGGCGGAACGCTATGAAGGCGAAGGCGCCGCGCACGCCGTGCCCCGCGCCCGTTTGGAACAGGATCCGCGCTCTCCCGCCACGCAGCGCTACCAAGCTTTCTGGCACAGCGCCTCGGGCGGCGAGGAAGGACAGATCATCGGGCCGGTGAGGGTTCCATCGCCTCAAGTGGGACAGCGTCAACTCCCCGACAGTTTCTTTGTGGCCGAGATCCTTGAGCGTACGCCCGAAGAGCCCAAGACATTAGAAGAAGCACGGGAGGAATTGCGGGTTCCCATCCTTTACCGCAAGATGATGGAGCAACTGCGGGAGGAGTTCGACGTGACCATCTACGAAGACCAGCTTCCCGACCCCGCACTGCTTGATCCCGAACAACAGCCCGCCCCCTTGCCTGGCGCGGACTCTGAGCAGGAACTCCCCATACCCGGCCCCGAAACCGAACAGCCGCCCGCGCCGCCAATGGAGCCTGGAGCCCCCGGCCCCTCTCCTGGGCCCGGCGGTTTGCCGGATATGCCGCGGCAGCAACCTGGCGGGACGATGCCCGGCGCGCAGTAAGAAGGGGGTCCATTTCCCTAGCAAATACAGGGGCCAAGGCGGAGACCTTGGCCCCGTGGCCGGGAATACCCCTCCCCCGCTTTCGTTGTTCGGGTAGATGGGGAAGTATAACTGTTTGGAATACTCCCCATTGCTAATGAACGCGAATAATTCCTTTTCGCCTCGCAGGCCAGAAAATCCATCCCGAAGGGATCTCATACAAATATGAACAAGAACGCCGACGACGCCATTTGGATGGCCATCCGTCAAGAAGTGACGGAAGACGCGGAACATGAGCCCATGCTGGCGAGTTTTCTCTACGCCGTCATCCTGAATCACCGCGATTTGGAGGACGCGTTAAGCTATCATCTCGCCAGCAAGCTTGGGAGTTCCACCCTTCCCGCAGTGACCCTGAGAGACCTTTTCGACCATGCCTTGCGAAGCGACCCTTCCATCGGCGATGCGGTGCGGGCGGACGCCAAGGCCGTGTGCGACCGGGATCCCGCCTGCCGGGGCTATTCCATGCCCTTGCTGTATTTCAAGGGATTCCATGCGTTGCAAAGCTACCGCGTCGCGCACTACTACTGGATGCAGGACCGCAAACCCTTGGCGCTGTACCTGCAAAGCCGCATTTCCGAGATCTTCTCGGTTGACATCCATCCCGCCGCGCGGATCGGCCGTGGCGTGCTCATGGATCACGCCACGAGCATTGTGATCGGTGAGACCGCCGTGGTGGGCGACAACGTCTCCATGCTGCACGAAGTAACATTGGGCGGCACAGGCAAGGAAAAAGGCGACCGCCACCCCAAGGTGCGCGACGGCGTACTGATATCGGCGGGGGCCAAGATCCTGGGGAACGTCGAAGTGGGCGAAGGGGCTAAAGTCGGCGGGGGGGCCGTGGTCCTCTACGATGTGCCCCCTCACGCCACAGTGGTCGGCGTGCCGGCCCGTGTCGTGGGGAGGGCCGCGACCGAGCTGCCCGCCCTGGATATGGACCACCGCTTTTCGAACAACTCTCAGCCGTTCTCCGAAGAAGGGTGCGAAGAGTAGGCAAAAACCAGCAAACCTACGTCGCGGATTCGATGGCGTAAGGCGCCTCAATTTCGCCGTTGGGACCTATCGCCAGCGGACCATCCGTAGGCCAGGCAAAGCCATCGGCCTTGCGCAGAAATTCGTCCTTTGTCATGGCGAAGCGGGGACTAATCTCGATGGGATGGAGGACCCAGCCGTTCTCGTCCCGAGGCACACTATAGCCCGCCGCCTCCAGCCATTCCGCCCACCACTGCGTGCGCAGACGCCGGGCTTCCTCTGCGCTATTGGGACCCGTCAACTGTTTGATGGGCGTATATTCGTTCTTGCGGCGGATCTCCACCACGAGGGGATCGTGACAGGTAAAGCGGAGCGCATCGAACACAAACGTTTCAAACTTATATCCGTTTGGGGTTTCCGGAACAACGCGGTCTCCCGCCTCATTCACGTAGGCGATCTTTTTGTGGGCCTTGTGCCATGGAAACTGAGCATAATTCCGGTACATCCGCTCAACAAAACCGGCCGAAAGCACATGGATCGCCGGATTACCCGCAAAATGGATGGGTTTTCCATCGGCGTCCGTCTCAAGCAATTGGGGAAACCGATCCAGTTCGGAATACTCGATAACCCGGTACTCGCCGTCGCACATGCAATGGATGCCCACGTTCTCCCACACCTGTTGCTTCCGGTGCGATTTCGAGGACATCTCGGCGTTGTGAAGAAGGTGGTAGCCGATGAAGTAGGGGTCGATCACCTGGAGCGCCCAATTATCCACCTGGAAGTAGCTGAGCACATCAATGCCCCGTTCCTTGGCGTGAGCGCAGACGCCGCCTTCAGCCATGGCGGGAATGACGCCGCCGTGTCCCGTGGGATTACGCGCAAGCCGGTGACGCTGATCAAGGAGCATGAAGCCGCTTTCATCCACGCAGGGCACCATGGCCTGCTGAAAAAACACGACTTCATCCGGGTCTAGGCCAAAATAGCCATGGCTCTCGAAGCAATGGCGGGTCTCGGCGTGATTGGCCTCGCTAACCATGATGTACCACGGGACGGGACAGCCGTACCGGTCCTGTATGTTCAGGATCTTTTCCGCATGATACTCAAAAAGCGGTTTACCCGTGATCGGGCCAATGGGATAGGCTCCCTTGGGACCGGAACAGCCTAGCCGGGTACCCTGTCCCCCGGCCACGACGATGGCAGCCACTCGGCCAGCGCGAAGCGCCTCCTCTCCCGCTTCAAACGCCGCATCCGCGTCAGGCCGCCCCGGTTCGGGAGGGGGAATAACGTCAACGGGTTCTATCCGGTCAAAGTACTCCGGCGCGGGCTCCGTCAAGACCAAATCCTTGATCAGCCGCATGAGGAGATCAAAGTCCACCTCCTCGATATCCTGGAGGAGCGTCTCTTGCTCCGCTTCACTGAGATCACTCCAAAACCGGAGAATGTGCTCTTGGCCGTGTTGGCGAAGACGATCGCTCGCTTCCGCGTGTGTGATGCTCATTGGCTGTATGTTCCTGTCCTCAACCGGCGCCTTATGATATCCGTCAAAGTACGCCTCCCGCATGGTCCCTGGGTTAGCCTAGGGAGGTATAATGTAGGGAACGCCCCACGCTCCCCTATTATTCGGCAATCCGTACGATGAGCTGAATACTGTCGGACACGGTCTCCTGCTCGGAAGCAACGGAAAACTCTATTCGCGCCGTTTGGCGGCCGCCTTGCGCATCGGAAGCAACGTTCACGTCGATATGGGCCGTGGCGGGATCATCCCCAGGACGGAGATCCACCGTAAAGTCATCCCCCGTCACTGTAAGGTCTTCAATGTCGATGGGACGATCGGCCGACACCACCGCCGAAGCGATTCCCTCTTGGCCCCGTTGCACCGGATCCGAAATCCGGATGACCCTTGGCTCAACATCATAGAACGACACCACCTCGGCGCTCACATCCACCCGCAACCGGGGGAGCCGTTGCAACGATGTATTCAAGCTAAGAAACGCCTGGTACGGCCCAACCTCAACCTCGGGTGGCGGCGAGAACACCACGCTAACAAGATACTCAGGGCGCTCGGGATGCTCCCATTCGGACTCAGGGGCTTGCTCGTAGTCCACAATGAGACCTGGCGCCTCCCTCAAAGGTTCCACGCCCGTGACTGAGAAGGGGACATCGGAGGCCTGTTGAACGCGGAGCGTCTGTTCCACGGTTTCGCCCCGGGCCACCTCGCCAAGCTCGAAGTGACGCGGCTCGATGGTGAACTCCGGTTCGACCTCAGCCGCGATCCGCAGGGGAAGCCGGCTGCGCCGGGGATCATTGGAGACCAAGGTGAGTTCGTACTCGCCCTCGAATCCATGCATGAAGGCGGGATCCAGGAGAACGGTCATCACCGTTTCCCCGCCTCCGGGAATGGAGCTTTCGCCCATGTCCGTCACCATGCACCCTTCGTCGGTCATGACATCCCTGATCTCCAGGGTGCGCCTGCCTTCATTGAAAATCGTAATCTCGACTTCAGAAGGGCCATCGCGGGATATTACTCCCGCGTTCACGTGTTCGTCTTGCACCGCGATGGCTGGCGCATTGGCGAGATCGGCGTCGACACCAGGCAACATGTGGGGGCTGCCGCCATGATCTTCGGAGGCCATATGAGACGGCCTGGATCGCACGGCGTCGAGCCAGTCCCCGTCCGCCGCTTCCTCTTGCCGCGCGTCGACCCACAGTATGAGAACCACCAGCAGAGCCAAGCCCGCAATGATGCCTCCCGCCACCCAGTTCGCCTTTGTCCGCATAATCTATTCCCTCCAGAGCCGAACGCCAAACCGCGGCTCCATGTCTCTGAGTTCGTTTCCTAGCGTATTGTACACCGTATCGTCAACGGGACCGCCCTCGCCCGCCTCCATCGCCAGAAGAAGCGCCCCCACCACGGGCTCGTAAATGGGGCTTATCGTGGCGGCTTGAGGACATTGCCGATGAATGATAGTCCGCATGGCGTCCGCCATAACGGGGCTCCGTCCCTTAAACACGCTTCCCGCCATCACGACATCAAAGGCCTCGGTGCTCATGGCGAGTTTGCGGGCCACAGCGTTAACGATACGGCCCAAATCCTCTCCCGCTTTTACGAGAATATCACAGGCCACGGCGTCGCCCTCAAACGCCGCGTCGAATACCAGTTGGGCCATGGGTTGAAGCTCGCAGGCCCCTAGACGGCCGTAGTACACATCGCGGAACAACGTCTCGACATCCTTGCGTCCCGAACGGGCCACAAAAAGATCCGAGAGCCGTGTTGGGGGAAGCACCCCATCCCAGGACTGCCAGACCGCGTCCAGGCCTTGCCGGCCGATGATGGAGCCGCTTGTGAGGTCGCCAAATTCATCGCCCAATCCCGCGGCGCGCGCTTCCTCACCCTGTTGGTTTCGGCCGGCGCACACGCACCCCGTGCCACAAGCGATGACGATGCCATAGGGTTTGGGCGTCCCGCCCCGCAAGGCGGCCATGGAGTCGTTCCGAAACTCGCGGGGCAGATCGCCAAACAGCGGCGTGAATATGTGCTCTTCCAGCATGGTGTAATCCTCGGGCAGATCCGCACCGGCAATGCCCATGCCCACGTGTGCAATCTCCCCCAAGCCGATGCCAGCCGTTTGGAGCGCCTCGTTCACGGCCTTGCGATTCTCCGCCGCCGCGGGCTCAACGCCGTGGAGTTCGTAGTTCCCGCATCCCGCCTGCCCAAAACCTAACAGACGTCCATTTGCGCCGCCTACCAGGCAATAGGTCTTTGTCCCTCCCGCATCAAGGCCCAGATACAAGTTTGGCGGATGTGCCCCGCGATCGGTCATGATGTTTCCATTCCTCCGTTTTCCTTGGCATCAGTCATGTCATGGAAAAGGCGCGGAGCATATATGCGCGCTCCGCGCCTCTTATTTCACAACACCACGCGCCGGATGGGACATCAGACGGCAAGTCCTTGGCCTAGGCGTACAAATCCTATAGCCGGCGCAATGTCTCCGCGGCCCGTTCGGCAGTTTCGTGCATCCCGTGCTCGTCTGTGATCCGCTGCAGCAACTCACGCGCATCCGCGGTTTGACCGAGCCGGACATGGGCAATCGCTTGATTGTAAAGGCTGTACGGCACCTTCGAACTATTGGGATACTCGTCACGCAGCCGTTAGTATTCCCGGATAGCCTCGGAGTACTCCTCCATGTTCATATGCGATTCGGCCTTCCAGAACTGGGCGTTATGCGCGTGTTCCCAATCAGGATGCTGGCTCAGAACCTGGTCGTAGGCCGTCAAAGCCTCCTGGTAGTTATTGTCCATGAAGTTGCGCTGCGCTTGCTCGTACACCGCCATGGGATCCGCGGGCGCCTGGAACTCCGCGTCCGGACGCAGGGACATCGGGGCTGCATCATCCTCCCCTGTATCCTGGTCAATAACAGGGTCGCCCACGTCCACGTCATCTTCGTCTTCCATTGGACGCCACGCATCGCTCGGCCTGCCGCCCGGTGTCAGATCTAGATGACGGTACATCGCCGTGGTGTATTCCTCCAGGCGTTGCTGCAATGTCTCGAGTTGATGTTGATTCTCTTCCGATAGTCCCCGAAGCGTTCGCATTTGCCCTTCGTTTTCGTCCAGGCGCGACTCCAGATTCGCCACGGTATCGTTAAGACCATCAACTGAACTATTGAGATCACGCTGCATATTCCGCAACATCTCGTTGTTACGGTAAACCGTGTTCTCGAGTTGACTGCCACCGGTCGTCGCGCACCCTGTCGCCAAGGCGCCAAGGACCAGCATCGCTCCCGCCGTTGCCCTCTTACCAATCATGCCTTACCTCTGCTTTTACATCGCCCTGCTGAATTCAGCTCGCCGGTTCTGACGCAAATCCGACTCGCTTGTGCCTGGATTCGCCGGCATTTCCTGACCGTAACTTACAGTCGTCAACCGGTCTCCGTCCACACCCAAGCGGATTAGGTGATTCCGGACCGACAATGCCCGGTCTTCGCCCAACGTGAGGTTATATTCCTGCGTGCCAATCTCACACGTGTGCCCTTCGATCTGAATCATGACCCCCGGATGCTCCTGGATCAATTCTGCGTTGTCCCGCAGTACGCTCTCCATGTCGCTCCGAATACGATCATCATCAAAATCGAAGTAAATTGTTTGAAGGCCAGAATCGCGCTCGAACAATAGTTCTGACACGTCCACATCCGGCAACCCATCGCCCGTCGTCGCGTCATCAACGCTGGGGTCCACGTCACGCACATCCGTCGTGTCGTAATCGGGAGTTACTTCCGGCCCTCCCCTTTGACAGCCCAATGCCACTGCGGCCAGGACCACCATCGCCACCATAAGAATCGTTTCAGTTTTCTTGCTTTTGTACACGGTCTTTCCTCCGCGGCAGTCCCATGCTGCCCTTATACCTACAACACACCAAAGCCTTGGCGCCAATTCCCAAGGCGCGATTCAACATGCTAGTCTAACACTAGCTATTTCTATTATATACTTCCGCTCGAAAAAGTTCCACCCCCCTAAAGAAGAGTTTTGCGGACTTCCTTGACGGGCTTCACGGCACGGAGCAGGTACCGTTCCGGTCCATCCTCCAGGGCCGTTATCTCCAGCCCGGCCGCCGCAAACAGGCGGTGCATGACGGACTCCGCGGGGAGTTCGCTCTCCGCCATGACGCCGCCAAGGGAACAGTGAAACGCGTTAATGGCGTCACGCGGCTCCGTGTGGCACACCACACACTCTCCGCCGGGCTTCAGGAGAACCGCCAATTCCCCGACCGTGGCCTGCTGATCCGCGAAATGGGGAAACACGCTGTTGCACACGATCCGGTCAAAAGCCTCGCCTCTGAAAGGGAGGCGAAAGGCATTCGCTTGCACGAACCGCAGGGTCTCGATCGTCCCATGCTGGCTCCGGGCCTGCCGGACCATGCGAAACGCCAGATCCACGGCAATCACCATCCCATGGGGCTGAACATACGGCGCCGCGAGCGGCAACAATAC
>PUOI01000567.1 GCA_003552765.1 Candidatus Hydrogenedentota bacterium
AGAGGAGGTGTTTGGGGAGGCCCTCTTCGTGGGCGGCCTCGGAGAGTTCCGCAAGGTAGCGGTGGACGACCTCGGCAATACCGCTCGGCGTGATTTCGCCGGATGTTTGAATTCCAGCCGTTTTGAGCGCGGCATGCCCCAACGGCGCCAGACCGCCGAAATAGCCCTCTTCATGATCGCGCCCGTGCGTGGGATCGTTGGACGCGTCATCCGGCCACTGTTCGTAGTAGCGGTTGCCATCGGGATAGTGATAGGCGTTCACGCCGATGCTGGTCTCCCAGCCCACGCGGAATCCGCCGAGCAGGTGCTTGTCCTCCTCCGGCAGATCGCGCCACCATTCGGCCGTGGCGGCAGCCATGGGGCGAAGCGCATCAAGGGTGGCCTCGCGCACGGCGGGGCTCATGAGGTTGGGCTCGGGCCGGACGCGGATCTGGTGGCCCCAATCGCGCCAGCCGATTTTGATGGCGCTGTCCGGGTCCCAATCCGTCCATTCCACGTTGTAGCGATTATCCGGATCGTACCCCGGCTTATCGGGATCCCACCAGTTCCAGAGATCCGGCCGATTTCCCCACCAATTCTGGCCATCCACGTTGATTTGAACGGGGATGCCCGTTTCCTCGGACAGGTCCAAGAGCGCTTCAAGGCTTTCCAGCAACACGTCGACGGGATCTTGTAGGAGGGAAAAACTGAAGCTCAAGCCGATCTCTAGCTCGTCATTCTCCACGCGGTCGATCTTGTTGACGAGATCATCGAAGAGATCGCGGCTGAAACTATCGGGGTCATGCTGAACCCATCGCATTTCAGGATCCGGATCGGTGTAGGCGAGGTGGAAAAAGATGTACCGCGGGCTTGGATACGCTGGCTCGGCATCTGTCCCGCCCGCATTCCAAGCAGCCATGCCAAACGCCAAGACAAGACCCGCGGCCAGCAAGATCCGATTCATTTCCTTCTCCCAAGCTCTTCGCGCGGCTCACATGTACTGCGCCACCACCGCAAGACCCGAGGCCACGCTCACAAAGGTGTCCCGCTGAAGCAGGCGCTCAGAACCGTAGCGGTCCTCGAGCATCTTGCGCACGGCGGGAATGAGGCTCGTGCCGCCAGTCGTCAACACCAGGTCGATGTCCTCCGGACGCATTTCGGCGGCTTTTTCGGCTTCTTCAATGGAGTGCCGCATTTCGTCCAGCGTATGCTCGATGATGTGGGCGAACTCCGGACGCTCCAGTTCGACATGAAGGTCCAGCCCCTCCTCTTCGAGTTCGATGCGAGCCCGTTCCTCGAAGGACAGCGTCTTTTTTGCCTGCTCGACCTTGCGGGCCAAGGGATAGCCGTAGTTCTTCCGGATGAGCGTGCGCAGTCGCCGGATGGTCTCGGGTTGATCCGAACTCATTTCGGAAGCGATGAGCCAGTTCATGATCTCTTCGGTGTTCAGCTTGTACAGATTTTGCCAATCCGCCAGCGCCGCATACACGTATTGGGGCATGGGCAGCTTGCTGGGACCATACCGCGACCGGCTGCCAAAGTACGGGAACAGCTTGGCGCGCAGGATCTCCCGGTCGATGGCGTCTCCCGCCACGGGCACGCCCGCCACCCCTAGGATTCGGCTTTCCGCCAAACGTTCAGCCGCCCCCGCGGCCCCGCCGAACTCCATCACGCACACATCGCAGGTGCCGCCGCCGATGTCCACGACCATGAGCCGTTGCCGGCGATCCATGGCGATGGCGTATTCCACACAGGCGGCCACGGGCTCGTAGAAGAAGACCACGTTCTTGAAACCGGCGAGTTCGGCCGCCGTCTCCAGACGCCGTTCGGCGAGGGCGTCCTCCTCGGGCCGCTCGGAAAAGCGTACGGGACGGCCAAACACCGCCGTCTCCACGTCCGCGCCTGTGTGCGCGTCGATCCGCTCCTTAATCGCCCGCAACAGAAGCGCCGTAAGCTCTTCAATCTGGTAGTGGCGGCCGAAGACATCGGTGCCCTTGAAGCCCTTGAGGCGCAAGGAACTCTTAAGCGACTGGAACAGCCGCCCCGGCGAATTCACTTCGACGGTGGCCTTGGCGCGGACCGCCTCCCGCACGGCCGCGGAGGGATCCCCAGGCGGCCGGTAACCCTCCGACTTGTCGGGCTCTCCGCCGACGTACCCCTCGATGTCGAGGCCGAGGTCCACTTGCTTGAGTTCGACTTCGCGTCCAACGTTCCGGGCGATGTAGGTGTCCGCTGCTTCCCGGCCCGCCACCGCTTGTCCTTCCGCCGTGATATACAGCAAGGAAGGCAGCGATGTGGGGTTGTCATTGGCGGCATCCAATTCAAGCACCCGCACGTCATCGGCCTCCGCGGCCGCCGCGCTCGAATTCGTCGTGCCGAAGTCAATTCCTATGCAAGGTTGCGCCATGATCCTGTTCCACCGTTTGCAGCGCCGCGCGTTTGACGGCGAATACCCCAGCGTGTGTCCCGAAAATGTAAATCGCGGAGTATATCATGCCCCCCGGCGGTCCGCAACTCAGTGAGAGACGGGGAGCCTATCCTAGTCGAGAAAGCCCGTCACGTCCGGCGCGCGGTCCGCAGGCGGCTCCTCGCCGGCACGCAATGGATAAAGCGCGCGATGCATTTCCTGGGCCGCGTTCACCAGTTCCGGGTGGGGATGGTCCGTGATAGTGACAAAGCCGATGTTATAGTTTTCGCCGTCGTACCAGCGGCCCGTGATCGGCTGGTCCACGTATTGGAACCAATGCGCGCCCACGAAGGCGGGACACTCGGCCACGCTGCGGAGGTACTGCTGGTAGCTTTCCGCGCGATGCTCCTGATCCTCGGCAGCCACCAATCCCGTGTGAAACATGCCGCGATCCAGGGCACCGAAATGGTACTCGCCAATCATGAGGGGAGCGTCCAGGGCGTCCTCCCCGCACCACCGTTCGCAATCGATTTCCCGCTGGTATAGGTTGAGCGTCACGATATCGGCGATATCCGCGTTGGCTTCCAATACGATGCGGTGCGGCGCGCCCGCGAACCGGCATCCCAGATAGAGTTGGTTGGGCGCATGCTCGTCCAGCGCCTCCCGGATCTGCCGGAAATACCGGCGCGCGAAGCGTTCGAGAAACGCGGCGTGATCCTCCGTGGCGGCCGAGTTCAACTCCTCCGGCGAACGGAGTTCGTCCCAGTTTGCGGAATCGGTTCCCCATGCCTGGTTAAGGCCATCCAAGTCGCCATGACGCGCTTGCAGCTCCTCGACAAATGCTTCCCGTGCGGGCTGATCCGGCGGGCTCTGCAAGACTTCCCTCGGTATGGTGTACTCATGCGGACTTCCCCAGGCCAGCTCGTTGTCCACGAAGTAGCCGATGCAGCGGGGGTTGTCCCGGTGAGCCTCGGTCCGCTCCGCGATGCGCGCCTCCACGGCTTCGCCATAGGCGGGATCAAACACGTCCACCATCTTGTCCCAGTAGCCTGTCCCGCCTTCCAAGCGGCGGAAATCGCCCCAGATGTTGATATTCACCGTATAGGGCATGGGACTATTCACGTAGATATCGTGATCGGACCAATTGGCGATGGTGTTGAATCCCCAGGCTTCGAGCCGCTCGTAGACGGTATCCCGCCACGGCGTGCGCCAATCGTCTCCGTACTTGCGCTGGAGGTTGGCGGCATGGAAGTTGAACGCCCGGCCGCCGCCATCAATGGGCTCCGCCATGCTGTGGGCGCCGCTGTGTTCGGCGTAAAACGCTGCGAAGGGGCTGTCGTCATCCGGAAGCCAGTCGAACCAGCCGTCCCGGCCCTCGACCCACGTGTTGTCGCCGGTATGCACGCAATTGACGCCCATGGAGAAAAATAGATGGCCTTCCGGGGTCACGAGATACCAGCGGTCATCGTGTTGGGCCGTGCGAAACCAGCCCGTGCCCTCAAGTTCGGGACCATCCGCCCAGCCCCCGTATTCGGCGCGCCCGGGAAACGGACCGGCTTCCGCCAAGGCCCCGGCTTCGGCGTCCCGCGCCTGGATGAACTCGTCTTCCTCCGCCACCTTGCCGGGCCACTCATCGTGTTTGTATTGGCCGAAACGATCCACAAACGGCAACGGGGCCAGGTCCTCGAAACCGCCTTCGCCCACCAAGCGGACATCGCGAAGCTTCAACTCGTATTCGGCGCTAGGCTGTGGCAAGAACACCTGAAACGCGATCACCTCGCTGGGACGGAAATCGGGACTTTGCTGTCCCACGGGTCCGATTTCAGGAATGCCGCGCATGCCCCAGAAGGGACTCTCCTCCAGACCGTGGAAGTAGGTGGTAAACGTGGTCCATTCGCCCGGCGGCGCTTGCGTGTTGCCCGTGACGCAAAAGTTCATGCCGTCCGCCCCTTCGTTGTCGATACGCATCGAGACGTCGACGGCTTGCGCTTCTGGATTGTAGATGTCCACGGCGAGCCCCGTGTAATTGCTCCAGTCCCAGGGACCGTTCTCCGGCGTGAAAAAGACATTGGGCCAGTCCACATGCTCAAAGGCCACGCGCAGGACAGGTTCTCCGTCCATCTCTTCGGGGTGAGCGGTTACGTTGTTCTCCGTCAGGTTGGCCGGCAGCGCATCCGCCTGTAGCGAAACCGGCGGCGAGGCGATCGCAACGGCGCACCAGCCGAAGACAAAAAGGAGAGTGGATGCCATCAATAAACAAAGACGCATTAAACGGAGTCCTTTCTAAGCGAGGTTGGGGAGGTCTTGATCATCGGATTACGCTACGTTACCCTACCACAAGGTTTGGGGCCGCCCGCGCGTGTTAACAAACTCAGCGCTGGGCGGCGGAAGGGGATCGGCGGGGGGCGGCAAGTTTGGCGACGAGGAGTTCGAGGGCGAGTTCGTTGTTGACGCCGGTGGTGCGCAGCATGACCTCGGCCTCCATGCACAGGGCAAAGGCGTCGCGCAGCTTGCGGGGCCCCAGCTTTTCCGCGAGCGGGCGGACGTTCTTGACCTGAAACTGCGGCAGTTTCGCCGCGCCCTCGCCGCTGGCCACCGTATAGGCGGTCTTCAACAGCCAGTTGATGAGGCCCATGATTTCCATCTCGTGCTTGCCTAGTTCAAGCAACTGGCGCAAACAGCGAATGGCCTTTCCCGTTTCCGAGTGCGCGATCGCGTCGGTCAGCGCCCAGACTTCTTCCTCGGCCACATCGGCGCAGGCCGCTTCGACGTCCGCGGCGCGAATTCGTTCGTTGGAGCCCACGTAATCGCACACCACGGTGACGGCGTTCAACACATCGCCCAAACGGAGGCCGGCGCGGGCAATGAGCGCCTTCACGGCCGCCGGTTCAATGGTCTTGCCTTTGTTCTCAACTTCCTTGTTTACCCAGAGGCTTACCTCGTGCTCCTTCAGTTCAGCGCACTCAAGAACGAAGGCGTGTTTCTCGCATGTCTTGAAGAACTTCTGGCGGCGGTCAAGGCTGTTGCAGATCAAGATCAGCCGGGTGTGTTCGCTTGGCGATTGGATGTACCGCAGGAGGTGCTCGGCGGACTTGCCGGTCTCGAACTTCTCCGCGCTGCTCACCACGATGACGCGCACAGGCGCAAGGAAAGGAAAGGTCTCGGCGGTCTCCACGATCTCCTTCACGTCGCTCTCGTCGCCGTGGAAATGGCTATAGGCAAGGTCCTTCAGGGATTCATCCACGAAGCGATCCACCAACTCCTTGGTAATCCGTTGCGCCAGGACCGGCTCGTAGGATGGGTTGCGCGCCCGGGGGTGTTTGTAGGGGCACAAGACGTAGACTGGGCGGACCGGTTCCGCGTCAATGTTGTTCAGAAATTCGAGACCGTTCATGGCTCACCAAGGGTCAATGGTTTGATGGAAGATCCGGGAGGCGAGCACTTCAAGGGCCTCGGAAGCGGCGCGGTTTTCTTCCTCCGTGGCGAAGGATCGCACCGAAGGGAGAAACACTTCCGCGTTGCCCCGGAGCCGGTCGCTGCGCTGTCCCGTGGCGAGGGTGTAGTAACTGGTTTCGCCCGTGAGCTGTTCATCTTGCCACACGACCTCGCCCGTTTTCTGATCAATGACGCGGGCGGCGGCGGCGACCACCAGGATGAACTGGCTTATGTTGTCGTCCTCGTCATAGACAAGCCCCCGCAACTGGTAATCCAGGATGACCCCTTCCAAGACGAGGTCGGCCCGCCCTTCATCGACCACCCGCAAGCGGCCGTCGTGAAGGAACTTGCGCGTGACCGCATTGGTCAGCGGCGCCTGGAAATCGTATTCCTGGCTTCGGTTCTGGAACGGCTTCACATGGATGGTCTGGAAATCGGGGTCCAGGGCGCTTCGCGTGGTATAGCCGCACCCCGCCGCCACCGCGGCAAGGATGGCCATCATTCCAAGCGTGCGCAGCGGTTTCATTGGGCTACAAGCCCCCCAAATGCTCGGCGAACGGCTGATGCTGGTCGCCGTGTTCGGAGAGCCATTCCCGGGCGGATTCAGCCGCTTCCGTGTCGCCAAACTCGTCCACGAGTATCTCGTAATAGATATGGGCTGAATCAAACTGCCGCCGCTTCTCGTAGAAACGGGCCGTCTTCAAGCGCTGTTGCGCGATGTTTTCGCGCATCTCCCGCCGCTTTTCCTCCAACTCGTCCACGCGCTCATCGCCGGGATAGCGTTGCGTGAAGTCCTCAATGGCGTTGATGGTCAGGCGGCTGGGCGACTGGTCATACGCCGGGGGCAGCGTGCTCGCGTAATAGGATTCCACCAACCCGTGGCTCGCGTCCGGCACCCATTCGGTGCCGCTGTAATCCTCGACGACCCGCCGGTACTCGTAGGCCGCCTCGATATATTCGTCAAGGGCCTGGTGACACCGCCCGACTTTGTACTGGGCCTCTGCGGCGGCCTCGGTGAAGGGCTGATTATCGATGACCATGTTGTACACTTCGATGGCTTGGCGCAGGGGTTGCGTGCGGAACCAGGCGAACCGCCGGTCCATCCGGTCCAAGCCTTCTTCGTAGAGCGTATCACCGATATCGTATTGCCGCTGAATGACCTCGTCATGCAAATCGCTCGCGGGATAATTGGTCACCACCTGCTGAAACTCTTGCGCCGCCCGGTGATACCGGCCCCAGCGGTATAGGATTTCGCCACGCAAGAACTGGTTCTCGTCGGCGTACTCCGTATCGGCGTAGTATTGCGTGAAGAGGTCGGTCTCCGCCAGCGCCTCACGGTAATCGCCTTCGAGCATGAGCCCGCGAATATGCTCGATCTGCAACTCGGGCGTCTCACGCGGCAGGTTGCGAAGATTGATGAACTGGCCGATCTGCGGGCTCCACACCCACTGAGCCACGGCCTCCATCTGCAACGAACACAGGACCGCCACCACAGCGGCGGCTTTGACGGCTACGAAACGCGTGTTCACGGTTTTTACAACCTCCACCGGCCGCGGTTCCAGCGGCCTGATCCAATACCCTATACGGTGGGCCTTTCCTCCCGGCACGGGAGTCGCGGCGCCTTCCACTCTATTGCCACAACATATCGGCGATATAGTACCAGCATGCCCCCTCGCGAAACAATGCCGCGCGCTACAAAAATTGCCGGATAGAGTGGTGTGCGAAACGTTTACATCCCCCGGCCCTTTCGGGCCTGCCCCCTTCGGAAGGGGGAATTCTTCCGCGCTATCCCAGTTCCAAGTTCGCAAGGCCTTCAACCCGGTCCTTTTCGCGGTAATTGGCG
>PUOI01000184.1 GCA_003552765.1 Candidatus Hydrogenedentota bacterium
CACCAGTACCTTTTCAGCCTCAGGTTCGTGGATAGCCTGGTTGCGTCAGACGTAATCGGGGTACCCACAAAAGATTGGTCTGAGGACGTACTAGTATGCTATCCGCCTATGAATTGTGGGTACCCGCTATTCTTTGTGGTGACGTAGCACGGGCTTCCAGCCCGTGATTCATGGCCTGGAAGGCCATGCCACCTCTTGGCGCGTTCACTTTGGCGGTCAACAGGTTTAGGCTTCACGCTCCACTAGGGTAGCACAGCGGGCGGCTTGCCGGCATCAATCTCGCACGAATAGTGCGGGTATAGCGATGAATTGTGTGGAGCAATCAGTGATTGAGCCGGGATCTTGTGTTGGAACGCAAAGCGGGGTATGGTATGGGATGTTTTGGAGATCGCCGCTTCTGGCGGCCTCAATGGGCGCCGGTTCAAGGATCCTGGATTACGAGAACAAAAGGAGTGTCATGTTCGCATTTCTACGCGGCGAGGTCAGCCAGAAAGGGCTGCATCACGTCGAATTGGATGTTCAGGGGGTGGGGTATGAGGTTAACGTACCCGATGGGGTTCACCGTAAACTGCGGAAAGGAGAGACCGCGAAACTGCTCACGGTTTGCCATATCCGGGAGGATGCGTTTCAGATCTTCGGATTTCTTCACGAGGAGGAGAGAGCCCTGTTTAGAAGCCTTCTCGGCATTTCGGGCGTTGGCCCCCGGATGGCGCTGGCGATACTTAGCCAGCTAAGCGTGGCGGAATTTGGTTCGGCCATCATGGACAGCAACGTGAGCGCCTTCACCAAGGTGTCCGGTGTGGGCAAGAAGACGGGGCAGCGGCTTATTCTGGAAATGAAGGCCAAGCTGGGCCAGGATGCGGAGCTTCACGCCATCCTGGGCGAACCGGAATCCGGCGCTCCCGCGGATGGTCCCGAGCAAGACGACGTTGTGGCGGCGCTCTGTTCCTTGGGATGCACCCTGGGCGAGGCCAAGAAGGCGGCGCAGACCGCCCGGCGGGACCAAGGCGAGGGGGCCTCCGACGAGGAACTGGTCAAGGCGGCGTTGCGTACGCTCTCGAAGGTGTAATCCATGGCGAATGACGAAATCTTAAATCCAGCGGCTTTTGCCGATGACGCGGTGTTGGAGGACCAGATTCGTCCCCAACGCCTGACCGATTTTCCCGGCCAAGAGGCCATCAAGGAAAAGCTGGGCATCGCCATCTCGGCCGCGCGTCAACGGGCCGAGCCCTTGGATCACCTTTTGCTCAGCGGACCGCCCGGACTCGGAAAGACGACCCTGGCGCGCATCTTGGCCAATGAGATGGGGGTGGACGTGAAATCAACCTCTGGCCCGGTGATCGAGCGGCAAGCCGACCTCAGCGCCATCCTCACCAGTCTGGAAGAGTTCGACATCCTCTTCATTGATGAAGTCCATCGCCTGAACCATGCCGTGGAGGAGACCTTGTACTCGGCCATGGAAGATTTCGAGGTGGATATTTTGCTGGGGAAAGGGCCAACGGCGCGGTCGATGAAGATTGGTCTCAAACCGTTCACGCTGGTCGGGGCCACCACGCGGGCGGGTCTGCTCACGCCGCCCTTGCGCGCGCGTTTTGGCGACACGTGCCGGTTCGAGTTCTACTCGGCCCGTGAACTCCAGCAAATCGTGGAACGGTCCGCGCGCATTCTAGGGGTGGCTATCGACAGCGAGGGCGCCTACGAAATCGCCCGCCGCTCCCGGGGGACGGCCCGCGTGAGCAACCGGCTGCTGCGCCGGGCGCGCGACTATGCGCAAGTCAAGGGCGACGGCGCGATAACCGGTCCCATCGCGACGGCCGCGCTGGACATGCTTCGCATCGACGAACTCGGGCTTGATGACATGGACAAGGCGATCGTGCGAACCGTTATCGACAAGTTCTCCGGCGGTCCCGTGGGCCTGGGCTCATTGGCCGTGGCCATTGGCGAGGAAGCGCGGACCCTGGAAGAAGTCCACGAGCCGTTTCTCATCCAAATCGGTTTTCTGAAACGGACCCAGCAAGGCCGAGTGGCCACGCCCCAGGCGTACGGCCATTTCGGTCTGAAGCCGCCCGAGCCCGGACAGAGCAATCTGTTTTAGGCGCTTCGCCGTTGCGCCCCTTTGCCGTTCGAGGGAACTTGCCGCCCCGGTTGGGGTATAATGTAAGAGAGGGGCGCATACCCCCGATAAGGCTTTCGCAACCCGGCGTGGTTCTTGACGTGGTTTCACGGAAAGGGTGGTGATGTGGCTATGTCAACTGAGGAACGGCGGCGGTTCGAGCGTAACGAGGTGGCGGTTTGTGTCTGGCTGCAATTTCACCATGATCGCAGCGTTCAGGGCACCACGACAGTGGATCTCAGCCCCGAGGGCGCGCGCTTTCATGCCTCCAAGGCGGTGCGGCCAGGCCAGCATGTGATGCTCTACCTACAGTTGGATCCCGTGGCCTACACGGTGGAATGCAAGGGCAAGGTGTGCTGGGCCAATAACAGTCCCAGCGGGCTTACGGCGTTTGGCGTGCGTTTTCTCGATTTAGAGGATGAAGAGCATGACCACATCGTGCGCGCCCTGCGCAAGTATGCCAAGCCCGAGCTAACGCTGCCCTCGTGACGCCGCAACCCTGGAAGATGAGGGAGGGGACGGCGTCTACATCGTCACGAAATTACGCACGATCTGCATGCCATGGCTTGTGAGGATGCTCTCTGGGTGAAACTGAACGCCCCAGAGGGGGTATTCCTTGTGCGCCACGGCCATGATCTCCTGCTCGTCCGTGTCGGCCGTGATATCGAGGACGCCCGGGCACGTTTCGCGCTTTATGATCAGGGAATGATAACGCGTGGCGGTGAAGGGCGAGGGAATCTCCTTAAAGAGAACGCTGCCGGTGTGGCGGATGGAACTAATCTTGCCGTGCATGATCCGCTCTGCCCGCACCACGTCGCCGCCGAACGCCCTGCCGATGCATTGATGGCCCAGGCATACGCCGAGCAGCGGGATCTCGGGGCCGAGCTGACGGATGAGTTCCGTGGAGATTCCCGCGTCGTCGGGCGTACCGGGGCCTGGCGAAATCACGATCTTGTCCGGCTTCATATCCCGGACTTCTTCCACACTTAGCGCATCATTGCGCACAACGCGGACATCCGTTTCCAGTTCACCTAGATATTGCACTAAGTTATACGTGAACGAATCGTAGTTATCTATAAGAAGGATCATGATTCGAGTCCTCTTTCGGCGAACTCCACGGCTCGGAAAAGGGCCATGGCCTTGTTCACCGTCTCCTCGTACTCGCGCTCAGGGACGCTGTCATACACCACGCCGGCCCCGGCTTGCACATAGGCTTTGTTATCTTTCACCAGCATGGTGCGGATGATGATGCAGGTGTCCATGTCGCCCGAAAAACTGATATACCCGCAGCCGCCCGAATAAGGGCCCCGGCGCAAGGGCTCCAGTTCGTCAATAATTTCCATCGCCCGAATTTTGGGCGATCCGCTGACCGTGCCCATGGGGAAGGTCCCGCTCAAGGCGGAATAGGCGTCTTCGCCCTCCTTCAGCTTGCCCTCGACTTCGCTGACGATATGCATGACGTGGCTGTAGCGCTCGATCGTCATGAGCCTTGAGGGGCGGACAGAGCCTGGAACACTGACCCGGCCGACATCATTCCGTCCGAGGTCCACGAGCATGATGTGCTCGGCCACCTCCTTCTCGTCATTCAGCAGTTCCTGCTCCAGGTCGAGGTCTTCCGCCGTTGTCGCGCCCCTCGGACGAGTGCCGGCGATGGGCCGCACCATGCAGGTGTCTTGGCGCACCTGGGTCATTACCTCGGGACTGGAGCCGACGAGGGTCACATCGGGAAATCGCACGAGGGTCATGTAGGGCGAGGGATTGATGCAGCGCAGCGCGCGATACAGATTAACCGGACTCGCGTATACCTCGCGCTCGAAACGCTGGGACAACACGACCTGAAAGATGTCGCCCGCGCGGATGTATTCCTTGGCCTTCTCAACAGCGGCGCAGAAATCCGGACGAGTGAAGCTGGACGTGATCTCATCGTTTACCTGGCCGGCGTAGACGCGTTCGGTGGTGACCACCAAGGGTTTGCGCAGGGTGCGCGATAGCTCATCGATCTTGCGCACGGCCTCGTTGTAGGCGGCGTCGGCATTGTCCTGGACATGGGCGTTCGAGACGACTTTGAGCCGGTTGTTGACATGATCAAAGATGAGCAGCGTATCGGTGATCATGAAATAGAGGTCGGGCAAATCCAGCGGATCCGGGTTGGCGTCGGGGATCTTCTCGAAGAAGCGGACATGGTCGTACCCGATGTAACCCACCGCGCCTCCATGGAAATACGGCATGCCCTCGATCTCGACCGGCGTGTAGCCAGCCATGAGTTTGCGCAGTTCGCCGAGGGGATAATCGGACTCATAGGTCTCCGCTTCTCCGTCCCTTGTGATGGTCACACTGGTTCCGCGGGACTGAAACACGATGGAGGGGTTCGCCCCCAAGAAACTATAGCGGCCGAGCGTGTCCGCCCGCTCGACACTTTCCAGCAGAAAGGCGTGGGACTGGCCGTCGGCGATCTTCATGTAGGCGGAGACGGGCGTTTCGAGATCCGCCACGATATCGCGGTAGACGGGAACTACGGCGCCGGGTTTGGCCAAGGCGCGGAATTCGTCCAACGTTGGATGTATCATGCGTTGTCTTTCGGTTAGGGCTGCGTATTAATCCATTGTGTTCACGGAGGGCGAATGGAGTCAGCTGGCCGCCACACCGTCTCCGTCTAGGACGACGGCGCCATCATCCAATACCTTGCGATAGAAGCAGGACGTTTCGTTGGTGTGGCATGCGGGTCCCCGCGGTTTGCATTTCAGAAGCACGGCGTCTGCGTCGCAATCCACCCGGATCTCCTTGACGTTCAACACGTTACCAGAGGATTCTCCTTTTCGCCAAAGCTCCTGACGCGACCTGGACCAGAAGCATGCGATACCCTCTTGCAACGTGATCTCCAGGCTCTCGGGGCTCATGTGAGCCAGCATCAGGACCTCTCCGGAATCCTGGTCTTGCACAACGGCGGTGACAAGCCCTTGCGGGTCGAGTTTTAGCATTTCAAAAACTTGCATGGCGTCAATCTCCTTCGGCGTGGGTGAGGACGCGGGCCTGGCGCGCGTTCAAAGAGCATCGGGGTAGGAGCCGCCCTCTCGTTTCCCGAGAATCGACGCGGTATCCGCGTTCGTCTAGAACATCCCCCTGACCCCCTTCGAAGGGGGAACTGTTCCATGCGAAGCGGCCACGTCAAGTATAGACGCAATCAGCCCGACAGATGAGCAGCCCCATTCCCCCTTTTCAAGGGGGTGGCCCGAAGGGCCGGGGGATGTCTTTCAGTCCAAGGATATTTTGTGTGACGCCGCCTACGTCAATGAGGCGCCGTCCTACCAGTCCCCAATAAGCTCACTGCCGCACGGGCACCCCGTGTTCCGCGAGGTATTGCTTCGCTTCCTGTATCGTGTATTCCTGGAAATGGAAAATCGAAGCGGCTAAGGCCGCATCGGCTCCGCCTTCCTGCAAGGCCGCGCGGAGGTGCTCCAGGGAACCCGCGCCGCCGCTGGCGATGACGGGCGCCTCCACCGCGTCGGCGACGGCGCGCGTGAGTTCGATGTCGTAACCCTCCTTCACGCCGTCGCAATCCATCGACGTGAGGAGAATCTCGCCCGCGCCCCGGCGCTCGGCCTCTTGCGCCCAGGCGATGGGTTCGAGTTCCGTTTGACGGCCTCCGTCCCGGCCGCCGTGGCTGTGCACCACGTACCGCCCATCAATTCGTTTTGCATCAATCGCCACGACGATGCATTGGCGGCCAAACCGGCGTGACGCCGCGCTGATGAAATCGGGGTCTTCAATGGCGGGCGTGTTGATGGAGACCTTGTCCGCCCCGGCTTTCAGAAGACGCCGGATATCCTCGATGGTGCGCACGCCGCCGCCCACGCATAACGGCATGAAGCATTGCTCGGCGGTGCGGCGGACGACGTCGTACATGGTCTCGCGGTTGTCTGTCGAGGCTTGGATGTCAAGAAAGACGAGTTCGTCCGCCTTCTCTTCGTCATAGCGCCGCGCAATCTCGACGGGGTCGCCCGCGTCGCGCAGGCCCAGAAACTTGACTCCTTTGACAACGCGGCCTTTGGCCACGTCAAGGCAGGGGATAATGCGTTTGGTTAACATTGTTTCGGCTTCCCATCGGGGGGCCTATCAGAGCGATTGCCTGCACGGCCCCGGCTTCAGTCTTTGTTCTTCTCTTCTTCCGCCGGCGGTTCTGGCGGGGATTGATTCGAGGCCGTGCTTTCCTTGTCCCCCTCGGCGTCCTGACCGTGTTCATGCTCAAGCTCATGGCGCAACTCGGCCTCGCGCGAGGGATGAAACGCGTCGGACGCTTCCGTCTCGTCATCCTCGGTGGGGAACGCCTCCGCAAGCACCGTGGGGGGCGTATCCCACTCGGATTCGCCGCTGTCAGCCGGTGTGGGGGAGTCAGCGGAAGGAGGCGTTTGTTCCTCGTCCGAGGTCTCTTCGTCCTCTTCAGGGGGCAGCGCTTCATCCATGAGACGGCCTTCTTCACCGTCGATGATAATGCTCCGGACATCGAGAGAGATATCCGTCACTTCCTCGATTCCCAGGATGTTCAGCGCGGTGTTCGCGAGGGTGTCGCTAACGCGGTTCGCTGTTTCGGCGGCGCTGCCTTTGGAACTGGTACGAAGATAGACCTCGCCGCGAATCGCCGCCCGGCGGCTGTCCTTGCTGGGATGGACTTGGACGCGGATGTAGTTCACTTCGGGCAGCATGCTGGCCATGCGGTTCAAGGATTCCTCCACCGAGCGCAGTTGAATGGCCACGCGGCCATGAGCGCCGGGGACAATGATGCGTTTGCGGCCCCGGCCGATGCCGTCCGCGGGGAGAAGGGCCATGACCGCGAACACGGTAAGCGGGAGCCCAATGAGCAGTTGCAGCAGAAGGCTCAAGAATCCCGTAGGCGGCTCGAAAAGGTTCGATGTGAACTGAGCGACGGCGCCTACGCCGGGAATCCACGAAAAGACAAGCAGAAGCCCCGCAAGCAGGGCCATCCCGCACATGAAGCGCTGGACAATGAAATGAAAAAGATTCATCCCGCATTCCTTTCAGGCTCTGGCGGGGCCGCTTCACCGTCGAATTCGACATCCGCGATGTATACGTTGATCTGGCCCACGGGCTGATCGGACATGGCGCGGATACCCGTGAGCACGGATTCCTGGATGGCGGGTCCCAAGGCGCGGAGATCGGCGCCGTAGCGGATGACCACCGAGATATCCAGCCGCAAACTGCCATCCTCTTCCAGACGCGACACCACGCCCGGGACCTTGGTCATGCCCAACCGTCCCGAGAACCCCGCGCTCATTCTCACCACGCCTTCCTGCTGTTGAGTCTCGTGCGCGGCGACCTTGGCATACACAGCCAAGTCCACCTCGTGCTTACCCAAGGCGACTGAATCATTCATGGCAGTGCTTCTCCGCGCCCGGAATAGCCGTTACTTCGTCTTCGGGACGAAGCTGTCAATCAGCGATGGCGTCAGTTCGCCGCTTCGGAAACTGTCGCTGCGCACGATGCGTGCGCAAAGCCGCGCCGTATTCTTCATCCCCTCGGTCGTGAA